>NZ_JBAWSW010000021.1:0-48254 GCF_037104745.1 Bacillus sp. FJAT-53060 | reverse complement strand
TGTCTGAACCTGCGTCTTATTCTTGATATTCAATTCCTGCATGATCTCTTTCATAGGTACACCTGCCAATCTCATTTCTACAGCCTTCTGTTTGACTTCAACTGGATAACTCACTCTTGTCCCCATAGAAAAAACACCTCCATGTTTTATTTCGGATCACAACCGTCCGTTTTCAAACTTGAAGGTGTTTTTTATTTGTCTCATCTTAGGGGGTCAGTCCCCATATCAGAGCGGTTTTTCTAATGACCTCCACTGACTTTAACAGCCACGATAGCCGCCGTTCGTTTTTTAAAGCGGTAGTATCCGATGAGTAAGAACGGGGCACCTGCAATGGTGACAATCGACAGGACGGAAAAAATGGAAAAGGGATGGGCTGCGCCAAAAAAGTCAATACACAATCCGCCGACAAATGGACCGACGACGCTGCCTAGCTGAGAAAATCCCATCGCGCCAAAGTACGATCCTTTCACTTCAGGGTTTGCAATATTGTCCACAAAGAGATCCATCATCGCAAAGAGCAGGACTTCACCAATCGTAAACACGACAATGATGAAAGCAAGCATGCCAAGACTTTGTGAAAAAGCAATGGCTAACAAACTGCCTGCAAGAAGAACATTTCCGGTCGTCAACGACAAAATGGTCGAGTAGCGCTTGGCGATCATGATAAGCGGGTATTGAACGACAATGACAACGACGGCATTTAATGATAAAAGATATCCAAACAGCTTAGGGCCATCCTCAATAACAGGAGACGCTGATAAATATTGTGGCAGTGTTGAGCTTAGATGTGAATAACCGAACGAACATAAGGTAACGCCGATGAGAATAATGCTAAAGACCGTATCTTTCTGGATAATAGAAAGAGCTTTTTTGACACTAATTTGTTTGTTGCTTTCTGGTGCAGCAACTGGGTGTTTTTGAAATTGCCATGCCAGCGTTAAGCCATATAGAAAGTAAATCAAGGCAGCAACGAGAAACGGAAAGGTTGTTTTTGATGACCCAAGATATAAGCCAAGCAGCGGGCCGAAGATTACGCCAATGTTAATGGCCGTATACCGTAGATTGAAAACAAACAACCGAATGCTTGACGGTGTCACATCCGATAAGAGTGCTTTAGAAGTTGGCTCAAACAGTGCTCGGCACAGTCCGTTTAAAGCATTCATGATAAAGAAGACCCAAATGGCATCTGCAAACGCAAAACCAACAAAGACAAGTGTCCAACCGAAGATCGATAAAAGCATGACCTTTTTTCTTCCAATTCTGTCAGAAATATAGCCACCATAAAAACTCGCAACGATCCCAATAAGAGAGCTAACGGCAATGATTAATCCAGCTGAAGAGGCTGAGGCGCCTTTGACTTGTGTCAAATAGACGGCTAAAAAAGGAATGCTCATGGACGTCGCCATTCGGCCAAATATCGTACCGATGATGATCGTCCAACTAAGCGGATGCAAAGTACGTAAATTATTTTTCATGCTGTCCTCCCCTGAGTTTGTAAGATGTTCCCATCATACATGAAAAATTGTGCAAATTAAATACACAATTTGATGGAGGAGACATCCGCCATATGGTAGAGAAGCTTGAACTGGTCATAAGAATGTTTCTTTTTGCCGATGTGTTGAGGACTTAATGGGCAATGACTTTCCATCTATCTGCTTATAGCCATTTGACGACAATCCATATTAATCGAGATCAATATTGACAATTTGCTATAAGGAAAGGGTTAGAACATCTTCGTTATTCACCATTTTCATGCGCTGCGTTTCATTTCATAATGATTGGCTTTGACCCTATTGGAACGTATGCTCTGTTTCTGTTGTAACCAACAGGAGGCGTAATTGATACTGGGAAAACATCATAAGAAAAGAAGCAATGAAATTTGTAGAACCATACAAAAAAGACGAAGTGTCTTCCACTTCGTCCAATCTGATTAGTGTATTTTCAAGCATGTGCCATGTTGTGGAACGTTTGGAGCGGTTCAGAACGCAAACGATAAGCCGTAAGCTTTTTCTTTGGCTTATGTGTATACTGCCGCACCACGTCCACGTGATCATCATAATGGAACAGATAAAGGGTGACATCGTGCTTACCAAGCTTTGTTTGCAAGGTAAGCGGGGCTGGTCCTTCATTCGGGTGAAGAAAGCGCTCTTCATCACCAGGATAAATATAGTAGCGTTCAATAAAGATCGCATCATTAAAATGTTGAATGACTTCAGATGTTCGCTGATCATCAAGCGAACGACCCTGAAAAGTAATATTTGTTTGATCACTTGTTACTTTTGCATGCACCGCATAACGACTCAGCAGGCGTTCGACCACACCAGAAGGCAGCGAGGTGACAATCAGTTTTAAAAGACTAAACACAACAAGGGAAATAACAACCCAAACCAATATCATCATCTCCAATAAACATTTGTTACATTTCCTATATGATCCATCTTAACATAACCAAAGAAAGAAACTTTCGCACAAAAAGTGAACTTTTTGAAATAAGTGTGAAGGTTTAAAAGGAGGTGGCGGCCAAAAGAAGAACCAACAAATGAAAATGAAAAAAGGCTGGCATACTGTCTTTACAACCATTTGATCAGACAGGTAGACTATCGAAACAATCATATTTTTGAGAAAAAAGCGATTCAAACAAGGAAAGCAAATTGAAAAGGGGCGAGGCCATCATGATACGTCAAGTAAAGCCGTCAGATTTTTACGCCGTCACATCCGTTATTCAAAGCTGGTGGGGAGGCAGAGATTTACGTGCAAAATTGCCAAAGCTCTTTTTTGAACATTTCCAGCATACAAGCTTTGTTGTCGTTGAAAAGGAATGGAGAACATCAATTAAGGCTGTGACAGCTTCTATCAATAAAGTCTTCATTGCTTACCATACAAAACTCGGTTTTCAGATAGAAAAGGGAGATAAAAAAGTAGACGGTATCTCGGTTTTTTCAGATTATGATGGAATTCATGAAGACCGTGTGTTATTTGTGAAGAGGCTGGAGGAGAAAGGATGATCAGTCAGCTAGATCAAAAAAATAAAGAACAAGCAAAACAGATCTTACATATCCAATTGGCTGCATATCAGAGGGAAGCAGAGCAAATTGGCTACCAATATTTACCGCCCTTAAAAGAAACGGTCAAGGACATCATGGAAACAGATGAGATGTTCATAGGGTTTGAAAAAGAAGGGTCTTTGTTAGGGATCGCTTCATATGAAATGTATGAGGACCGAATCGTCCTCAGCCGGTTAGCCGTGCATCCTCAGCATGCCCATCAAGGGATTGGAACAAAGTTGATGCATTCCATTATCGAGCATCATCAACCAATTGAACTCACAACGGCGGAAGCGAATATACCAGCGATCCGGCTCTATGAAAAGCTTGGGTTTAAACAAACGAACCGTTTTCAAGTAGAAAACGAGCTCATGTTAACAAAGATGGAACGTTCGATGCTTCGAAAGGTGGAAGTGGTTGAATACAAAATGAGCTGGCACGAACAATTCCGTCATGAATTAGAGAAACTGAAGAAAGCAGTGGGTGACAACTGGGTAGATGGTCACCACATTGGCAGTACGTCAATCAAAGGAATGGCCGCTAAGCCTATTACTGATATTCTGCTAGAAGTGAAGCATATTAACGACCTAGATGAGTGCAATCACCTGTTTAGTCAGCTTGGATATGAAGCCCTCGGAGAAAACGGACTCAAAGGAAGACGTTTTTTTAGAAAAGGCGGCTTACAGCGATCACATCACGTTCACGCTTATGAAGCTGGACATGAGGATGTAAAAATACATTTAGTGTTCCGGGATTATTTAAGAGCAGCACCAGAGCGTGCCAAGGACTATGCAGATAAAAAGCACCAATTAGCGAAAGTACACCCGGGAGATATGGCAAGTTATATCAACGGAAAAAATGCAATCATTAAAGAAATTGAGCAAGAGGCGTACAATTGGTCAAAGCAGCTTGGAACAAACAATCCGGCAAATGAATGACCATTATGTAGCACAAGATATTCTGAAACAGGAATGGCAAGGGCGCGAACATGCTGAATTGATGGTTGATATGTTACAATGTAACAATCAACGAAAAAAGGATGTTCGTCATGTATATTCAAATTACAGAATCAGCAGCAGCCTTTCAACAAAACGACAAGTAGAGCATGAAGCCCTATGATTCAGATGGATGCGGCTGTGCGGTAAGCGGTGTACCAATAATTTGGCTCACAAGCGAAAGAGCAGGGAGTGGGAAGGGCTCAAGCATAATCAGCCATTTAACCTTTATATACACACAGCACAAAGGTGTTTTTTGACGAGGAAATGACGATTGATTTTAATGAAAAAGCCAATACACTCATGTTGAAAAGTCCTCAACTAATACTCAGCCCGAGAATGGGTATACTTGTAAAGTAAGGTGGAAAAGTAGTGGATCAAAAGCTGAAAGTGATACAAAACATGGCACAAAATAAAACGTGGGTGTCGTTTTTAAATAATAATCATCCTTATAGCCTTCTGCACTGGTCAATCGGTGGAATGGATTCAGTGAAAAAGGACGTTTGGCTTCTTCAGGATGAAGTCACATTTGAAACGGAAGAATTTCCAACGCTCGAATTAGCTGTCAATTGGATCAAAGAGAATATGGATCAAGTAACAGATGTCTTATAAAAAGCTCTTTGCTGTGGTCTTATCCCTGTCAAGTAGACAATTATAAAAAGCCTAACCTGCCAGTGTGTGACGGTATTCTACCGGAGCACACTGGTTTAATTTTTTCTGGAATCGATCGTGATTTTAGAATTGAATGTAAGGCATTATCTAGGCAGTTCCCTCTTCGAGAATGACTGCCCTTCAAACCAACGTTTTCTAGTCGCTTTTGATATGCTGGTGTTGTGTATTGAAAGCCTTGATCAGAATGAAGTACTGCTCCTTTGACAGTTTCCACGCGACGATCTCATTGTTGTACAGATCTTGTATAGCAATAATAGAAACGATGCTGGCAAGCAATATAGGTAATATCAGTTACATATAACTGATTGCAGCTTGTAGACAAAGTCTACAAGATTTTTTGTATAATAAGGGTAATAACACAATTCTGCGGGGGATGAACATGTTATCGAAACGTGAAGAAGAGAGAAGAAATCAATTAGAAGTAGTGGCTTTAGATGAATTAGTGCCTGAAGATCATCTTGTGCAATGAATAAGAACATCTACGCAAAACGTAAAGAAACGATTGAATGCGTTTTTGCGGATGCAAAAGAAAAGCATGGTATGCGTTGGACGAAACTTCGTGGACTGAAAAAAGTTTCAATGCAGGCGATGCTTACTTTCGCTGCCATGAATCTCAAGAAAGCTAGCAAACTGGACATGGAAAGGACCATGTCCAGCGTAAGACAACTGATAAATTTTATCAAAATAAGTGAAAACCCCACTTTTACTTGAAGTAAAGGTGGGGTTTGTCTACGGTCTGATATCAGTTACATATAACTGATTGTATTGATTGGTTTTAAATTTTCGGTTTAATCTGTTTGGTTGGACAACCGAAGCTTGTCTTCCGAAATAACGACGTTTTTTTCGAATGATTGATTGGATGTTCATCTCTTTCATCAACCTGTAGACACGCTTATGGTTGATGTGAAATCCTTCTTTCTTTAAAGCGACTGTCATCCGAGGATAGCCATAGAAGGGATGTGAATGATGAATGGCCATGATGTGCTCTTTTAAGAGTTGTTCATTCTGTTTCCGTTCCATTCTAGTCCTTTTATTCTTAAACCATTTATAATACCCCGATCGTGATACTTTGGCGATACAAACGAGCCATGTCAACGGATAAAGATTCTTTAATTCATGAACAGCTTCAAACCATGCAGTCTTCAAAATCCGTCCTCCCCATGAAGATTTGGATAACGCTTTTTTAAGTATTCTACCTATGCCTTTAAATAATCTCTTTCTTCTTCTACATTTTTAAACGTTAACTTAGGACGTCCACTAAAAGGATTTTCTGACTTTGTCTGTTTTCCTCTTCGGTCTTCAAAAGATTGTCCCTCACGATATTTTCTGACCCTTAGAGGGGATAATATCACTGAAGAGGGCTTTTTTCGTACCATCATCATCTCATCAAACAGCAGAGCTGTCTAATTTGATAAATGATCTTTTTAAATGACAAAAAGCAGTTTTCAACGAATGATTCGACAAAATGAGAAAAATGGGAATGAAAAAATAGTGGCAATAAATGCCGAAAAATAGGCAATTGAAGCGTTTATTGCGGGATACCGAAAACTTTGCGAAAAACGACATTTCATATTTCTTCCATTCGAGGAAATATGATAGAATACAACATGTATCGTATATGGAAGGGAGGTACTAAAGTGAATTGAAGCTCAAGCTGTCATCGCCTCAGGTTGGAATCAAAATAAACGAATGGTATAGGCAAATTTGCGGATTTCACGTCATGAAAGCAGAGAAGCTGAAAGCCGAGATCGAGCAGGAAATCCTTGAGATGGAGCAGGATCAAAACCTGTTGCTATTTTACCAGCTAATGGATTTTCGCCATAAGGTGATGCTCGAATATTTTGAACCGGCAAAGAAAGCTTCGAATGATGAAGAAATTAAGAAGCTTCTAGAAATGATAGAGCATTCGCAAACGAAATTAACCGATATGCTTGAATACTATGTTCATTTTTTCACAGGAATGTTTGAATTTGAACAGAGAAATTATTTAAGCGCTATTGCTTATTACCGTTCCGCAGAAAAAAAGCTCAATCTCATATCTGATGATATAGAAAGAGCAGAATTTTATTTTAAATTAGCAGAAATATACTACCACATGAAACAAACCCACTTTTCGATGCACTATGCCTTGCAAGCGTTAGACACGTACTCTGCCTACAGAACGTACATGCTGAGAATCGTCCACTGTGAATTTGTTATTGGTGCAAACTATGATGATTTGAAATGCTATGAACATGCATTGCCCTACTTTAAAAATGCTCTAAAGCGAGCACGCTCAATTGGAAACCCTCGAGTCATAGGTTCGGCCCTTTTCAACTTAGGTAACTGCTATTACCAAATGAACGACCTTGCGGCAGCAAGTCGTTATCTGAAAGACTCTCTTGAAGTGTTTGAAAAGGAGAATTTAACCCATCTGAATCGCTCTTTAGACCCACTATTTATGCTCACACAAATCCTGTTTAAACAAAAACAAATAGAAGAGTCGTTAACCCTCTATCAACAAGGTATTATGAAAGCCTGTGAATTAGAAGATGAAATTTATATCTGCAAATTTCAGTTTTTAAAAGCATTATACGTTGATGCAGAAATAAAGATCATAGACGATACATTAGACCTGTTGGAGGACAAGCGCTTATACCCGGATATTGAGGAATTGGCACTTGATGCAGCTCATTATTATAATGAGCTTGGATTATTTGAAGTATCTACTCGGTTTTACGAAAGGAAAATTCAAGCTATATCAAAAATTCAAAATGGAGGTCATTTATATGAAAATGAGTTTGATAGTTCTTTTATTGGCAGCAACTGCAGGATTATCGGTCATGAGTCAACAGCAATCGGAAGAGAGTCATATGGAGCTAGCGGGCAGACACCATACAACAGTGGTGACTATCGTATAAGTTAACTAGTAAAGAGGAGATGAACTGCTGTTCATTCTCCTCTTTTCTCTTGATTGAGTTCAAATGTTTGAAGAAATGCTTGGACCTCTTGTTCATAAGCTTCCTTATTTTCACTAAAAGACATCGCATGAGCACCGTGTGGCGCAATAAATAGCCGTTTATCACCCTTTTTTCGTTCATATAACTGCTGGCTTTGTTCGCACGGGATATAATCGTCATGACGGCTATGGATAAAGAGAACAGGTTCTTTCACCTGATCGATCACATCAAGCGGGGAAACTTGCCGGATGCGATATCCGTCCCTCCATTTTAAAACTTGATCACTTAGTGGAAGAATCCAATGACCTGAAAGGCGAAAATCCGTTTTTAACCGAAACACCAGCTGATCCCTAAAAGAAGCAAAAGGACAATCCGCAATGTAAAAATTTGCGTTTGCTTCTGGTTTTGAAGCATATAACAAGGCAGTAACTGCACCCATTGACTCTCCATGTATTCCAATGACGGCACTTTCCCCGATCCTTTTTCTCAGCCACTGAACAACCTGCGCTAAATCTTCTTTTTCATAGTATCCATAACTAGTGGTTTTTCCGCCACTCATCCCATGTCTTCTATGATCATAAAGCATCACATTCCATCCGAGCTTTTGGAATAATTTCATATATTTAACTGAATTGATCAAACTGACTGTGACGCCATGGCAAAGCACGATGGTGCGAGTTGTTTTTGGAAACGGCACAAAGTAGCCATGAACATCATAACCAAATGATGAGGGAATACAAACTCTCTCTTTTTTCAACTGTTTAAATTCCTCGTGATGATAATGACCTTCATCTGATTCTCGTTTGATTAACTCTTCATCTGTTAATTTACGAATGTACATCATTTTATTGGTGAAAAAAATGCCGATTGCAGCAAGTGGAAATATTATAAAGGCAAGTATAGCGGTCCATCTCTTCATCAAGCTCATTCTTCCTTTCTGAAGTTTTTCTATGATGATCATACCACATGTTGGGAGCTTGGCGTCACTCTTGCTCAGCAAATAAAATGGATGGTACACTAGGGCAAAAAAGAAAAACAAAAACGACAAGAGCTCCTTCCTCAGAGCTGCTAGATGAAAGTCATTTAGATGGAGAAAGCATAAAAGCTAAAAATGAGATCACATAAGGAGCTTCCTTTTACGTTCTATTTATTGAAACGGTGCGTCTCATACACAGACTGTCTTGTATAATATGTCAATGCTTTTACTTCTTGATCGCTTAAAGAACGTGCATTTGCCGCTGCCACATTTTCTTTTAACTGTTCCACCGAGCTTGCGCCAAAAACAACGGAACTGACAGCAGAGTGCTTTAGTAAGTATTGAATGGACAGTTCAGTGAGTGATAAGTCATAGGCGACTTTCTTTAACGAAGGAATGACCTGCTGAAGCTCTTCAAATGAGTATTGAAGATACCCGTTCTTTTGAATCGCTGCACTTGCTTGCGAAAGTGGTTTTTCAGTTAATAATCCTTTCGCTAGAGGACCTCTTGCGACGACACTAATGCTTTGTTCTTCAAGAAGAGAAAGCCATTCTTCTGGACGGCGGTCGAGTAAACTATATTGCATCATCACACTGACAATGTTCGACTTTTTGGCATATTCTTTCATGACATTTGGACGGATAGAAGATATGCCGTAATATCGAATAACGCCTTCTTCTACTAATTCCTCAAAAGCCTCAATGGTTTCTTCAATTGGGTCATCAATCGTGCCCCCATGTAATTGATATAAATCAATATAATCTGTTTGAAGCCGTTTGAGGCTCTGTTTCACTGCCTCTTTTATGTATGCCTTTGAAGGGTCCCAGTCCCAGCCAGATTTGCCTTTTTCAAAGCGGTTGCCGCCTTTTGTGGCCAAAATCAAATCTTGCCGCCTGTTTTTAATGGCTTCCCCGACAATTTCTTCATTTGTCCCAAAATCATATAAATCGGCTGTATCCAAATAATTAATTCCAAGGTCTATAGCCTCATCTAATAAAGAGAGCGCTTTTCCTTTTTCCGTTCCAAGGGACATACATCCTAGTGCCGCCTCGCTCACCAAAAGATCCGATGTACCAATTCGTCTTTTTTTCAATTCCATCACACTCCTATCCTTTCACCTTAAGTGAAAAAAATCTGGAATTCAAGTTAGGTGATTTTAAATGGCGCATTGAAGCGAGCTTTCGCTTTTCGACTCTCCTAAATCATCTATGTTAAAATAAATGAAGGAAAAAGTGAAAGTAGAACGAGGAGCTGACAAAATTGAAGGACTTTGAAGAAAAAACATTATCGTCTAAAGAATTATACAACGGAAAAATCATTGACTTGGTTCTTGAAGATGTAGAATTGCCCAATGGAAGACAGGGCAAACGAGAAATCATCAAACATCCAGGTGCAGTAGCAGTCATTGCACGTACGGAAGAAAATAAAATCATTTTGGTCAAGCAATACCGTAAAGCACTAGAGCGGGCCATCGTTGAAATCCCGGCTGGAAAATTAGAACAAGGTGAAGAGCCGGCACATACAGCACTGAGAGAATTAGAAGAAGAAACAGGGTACACGACTCAGCAGCTAAAAAAGCTGACCGCCTTTTATACATCGCCAGGGTTTGCAGATGAAATTGTTCACATATATCTTGCAGATCAGTTGGTTCCGCTTGAAGAAAAAAGAGATCTGGATGAAGATGAATTTGTCGAAGTGATGGAAGTTACGTTAGAAGAAGCATTGCACCTCATTGAAAAACAGCATATTTATGATGCAAAAACAGCCTATGCCATTCAGTACTTACAGCTGCAAGAGGTACTTAAGTCTACAAAATGAGGGAGTTTTTTGCTGACATCCATATTCATATTGGCAGAACGAGAACAGGCAGGGCTGTCAAAATTACAGGTGCAAGGTCGCTCACAATTGACCAAATTTTATTAGAGGCGTCACAAAGTAAAGGGATGGGGATGATCGGTGTGATTGATGCACAATCTCCTGAAGTCCTAGAAGAATTGATAGAAGGTGTAGAGGAAGGCAGATACACTGAATTGAATGATGGAGGTCTATCATTTGGGCAAACGGTTTTACTTTTAGGCAGTGAGATAGAAATCAATGATGACTATTCAAAGGGTCCGATTCATGTGCTTGCGTTTATCCCCACATTACACAAAATGTGCGAGTTCTCTGCATGGCTCTCTCTACACATGAAAAATGTGCATTTGAGTTCACAGCGCCTTTATGTTGATGGGAGAACACTTCAGCGTAAGGTCAAGGAGCTTGGAGGGTTATTTATTCCTGCCCATATATTCACACCGCACAAAAGTTTATACGGCAAAGGGGTAAACACTTCTTTAACAGAAGTATTAGATCCAGAACTCATTGATGCTGTTGAGCTTGGTCTTAGCTGTGATACGTCAATGGCCTCCCAGTTAAGTGAGCTGAACCGCTATCCCTTTTTAACGAATTCAGATGCTCATTCCTTAGGGAAAATTGCGCGAGAATATACAAAAATTCAAATGGAGCATGCCTCCTTTTCAGAATTCAAACTAGCCCTTCAAGAAAAAGATGGCAGAAAAATCATAGGAAATTATGGCCTCACTCCGCGGCTTGGAAAGTATTATCATACGACCTGCGAAAAATGCGGGATAAGACCTGACAACCAAGACCAAGAAAAATGCCACGCATGCAGACATACCCGGATGACAAAAGGGGTGAGTGAACGTTTAAAGGAGCTTGCCGACCAAGAAAGTGACAAACGGAAGAGACCTCCTTATGTTCATCAGCTCCCGCTTCAATTTATTCCGGGGGTTGGAGCCAAAACGTTAGAAAAGCTAAAAGCTGTTTTTCACACAGAAATGAATATACTTCATCAAGCAACAGAACAAGATTTAAAAGCTGTCCTGCCAGAAAAAACAGCCAATTACATCATCAAAGCGAGAAAGGGCGAAGTTGGACTGATCTCTGGCGGAGGCGGAGTCTATGGAAAGGTGGATATCAATCATGAGTCAACTTAATTGGACGTGTCAAACATTTGAACAACTGGCGAAAGAGGATCTTTACCTGATGTTGATGGAAAGAGTCAATGTGTTTGTTGTAGAACAAGCATGTCCTTATCCTGAAATCGATCATCGTGATCAAGAAGCGCTTCATTTAATCGCAAAAGAGAACGGAGCCATTGTGGCTTATTGCCGAATATTCCAAAGGGGGGTCATGTACACGGAGGCATCCATCGGTCGTATCCTTGTAACCCAGGCTGGCCGGAAAAAAGGTTACGGGAAAATTCTGCTCAGCAAGGCTTTGGAAAAGCTCAATGAATTAGGTGAAACAAGTGTCAAAATTCAGGCGCAGGCGTATTTAAAATCGTTTTACGAATCATTTGGCTTCAAAGCTGTCTCAGATTGTTATGATGAAGATGGAATCCCGCATCTTGATATGGTGAAAAAAGAAAGATAGGCGTGTTTCGTCTATCTTGTTTAAATGCTTTCATGTATCATTACGACAACGAAAGGGGTTTTGCCAAATGGGAAAAGCAAAGCAAAGAAAAAGCGAGAACCTATACAAAGGCAGCACAGCCGAAATCCTGAACTGTCGAGAGGACACATGCCGCATTTTAGTACACACGAAAGAAAGACAAAAACAAAACAAGAAGCCTTGATGAAGAAACATAAAGGTAGGAATGCTTATGATTGCGATCAAGAAGATCATAAGCATTTTTATTTTGCTTTTTTATGAAGAATAATCAAATAAATGGAAAATTATAAAAAAATAGGACAAACGGTCGTTTCTTTTTGTCTCAAAATGTAGTTAAATGACAAAAAGCAATAAAAGGGAGAGTGAGTATTGTGAATGTCAAGACATTTGGTGCAGGGTTTTGTATGGTAGCGATGCTGCTGACATCGATCACGTTTGGTGCATCAGATATATCTGCAAAGGAGCAAGCAAAAAAAGAGTATATGATCGGATTTTCTTCTTCAGTTCAAGACAAAGCAAAAAAACACCTTGTTGAAGAAGCTGGTGGGCATGTGAAAGAATCAATAGAACAAATAGATATGATGAAAGTTTCATTGAATGAGGTATCGAAAGAGAAATTGAATCAAGCAAAAGAAGTCACCTTTATTGAGGAAGACCAAAAAGCAAAAACAACCGGTCAAACTGTCCCACATGGCATCGAAACCATTAAAGCGCAAAAGGTACATAAACGAGGGTACGCCGGACAGAATGTCAAAGTAGCTGTTCTTGATAGCGGCATTGATGGCAAGCATGAAGATTTACACGTAACAGGTGGGGTGAGCTTTGTTCCAACGGAGTCTGACCCGCTTGTTGATCCGCATGAACACGGAACACATGTGGCAGGCACGATCGCAGCATTAGATAATAAGGTTGGAGTCGTTGGTGTCGCGCCAAAAGCTTCTATTTATGCTGTTAAGGTAGCAGATGAAAATGGTGATAGCTACTATAGTTGGATTGTGAAAGGCATTGAATGGGCCATCGAAAATGACATGGATGTCATCAATATTAGTATGGGGGGAGCAAGTGAATCAGAGGCACTGAAGGAAGCTGTAGATAGAGCGTATGACAAAGGAATTCTGATTGTGGCTTCTGCCGGAAATGCTGGAAGTTATGGTTCACTCAATACGATTGACTATCCTGCAAAATACAGCTCAGTGCTGGCTGTCGCATCTGTTGATCAAAGAAAGAAAAGAGCCTTTGATTCCTCTGTTGGCGAAGAGGTAGAAGTATCGGCCCCAGGCGTTTCAACGTTAAGTACAATTCCTGGTAACGAATATGGCTACAAGAGCGGAACGTCAATGGCTTCACCACATGTAGGGGGGGCAGCGGCTGTGATTCTATCAAAACATCCGAATCTAACGAACGAAGAAGTGCGTGAAAGACTTTCAAAAACATCGACAAAGCTTGGAGATCCATTTTATTACGGTGCTGGGCTTGTGAACGTACAAAAAGCCGCACGATAAATGAAAAGAGAAAGCAGTTGTGCTGGCTGCTTTCTCTTTTTCTTCGATAAAACTGTCATGTTTCGTAATCTCTCTCATAGAATCTAGTAACCTTTACTATTTGGGAGGAAGACGCATGCGGAAAAAGTCTTGGAAGGAACATCTACTTCAGCACGTAAAAGATCATCTATCGATTTATTTGTTTGTCTCTGTACTCTTTTTAATGGGTGTGATCTTTGGAGCCATCATCGTCAATAGCATGACAATCAGTCAGAAAGAGGATTTATTCTATTATTTAAATCAATTTTTTGGTCAGTTGACGAATGAGAAAGCAGGAGAAACAAAAGAAATGTTTTTGCAAAGCTTTCTGCATCATATGAAATATTTAGGCCTCATATGGATACTAGGAATTTCCATCATTGGCCTGCCGCTCATTTTTCTCATGATTTTCTTAAAAGGAATTGTCGTTGGATTTACTGTCGGTTTTCTAGTGAATCAAATGGGGCTCAGTGGATTCTTTCTTTCTTTTGTATCGGTTCTTCCACAAAATATCTTGCTCATTCCAGCCTATTTAGTGATCGGAACTTGTGCGATTGCGTTTTCCATTCGTTTGATTGGGCAGCTTTTCATGAAAAAAACCATCAGACAAGCGCCAGTTCAGTGGTTTGGATGGTATGCATCTGTGCTGCTTATGATTTTAGCGCTTGCTGCACTTTCCTCATTTTTTGAATCGTACCTATCATTCATGCTGATGAAAAAACTCGCGGGTGTCCTTTTTTGAGAACTTTATAATTGTTATTAAATAATAATAAATTTATTTATCAATTTAAAATGGTTATAGTTGGCTCTCTGCACATCATTTGATATAATGATCAAGTAATGTGGCGTAGGAGGGAAAGTTAATGGAAAATCGGATTGATCGAATTAAGAAACAGCTTCATTCTTCCAGCTATAAGCTCACGCCACAGCGTGAAGCAACAGTAAGAGTACTGCTTGAGAATGAAGAAGACCATTTAAGTGCAGAAGATGTATACCTCCTCGTAAAAGAGAAGTCTCCTGAAATTGGTCTTGCTACTGTTTATCGGACGTTAGAATTGCTAACTGAACTGAAAGTTGTTGATAAAATTAACTTTGGAGACGGCGTTTCGCGATATGATCTTCGCAAAGAAGGAGCCGCTCACTTCCATCATCATCTTGTCTGCATGGAATGCGGGACAGTCGATGAGATAGAAGATGATTTATTAGAAGATGTTGAAGAGATTATTGAAAGAGACTGGAAATTTAAAATTAAGGATCATAGATTGACATTCCATGGAATTTGCCATCGCTGTCATGATGATGAATCCGGCAAATAATCCGGGATTGGAACCTTTTCATTCAAAATGAAAAGGTTTTTTGTATGTTCGCTGTATATTCCTTGTCCCATCTGGCATATGCTGAAGTAATGAGAAGATGAGAAAGGACATGAAGATCATGCAAAAATGGCTCAAAACAACAGGTGAAGTGATAAATGTATTTATCTTGTTCACTGGTTTTACCGTCTTGTTCTATTATGCTATGATATGGATAAATTCAGAATATGAGAGCTATCATCGTTATGATAAACCAGAGGGTGCAGCGATTAAAGTGATGGAAATGAATCAGCCGAATCAAGACAACTGGCAAGACCGATTGATCTATTTTTATCAAAACGGGGAGTAGAAACCATTGAACGATCAATTATCCGACTTTATTCATTTTATGACAGTAGAGAGAGGGCTATCTGAAAATACCATTGTCTCTTATAAAAGAGATTTACAGAACTACTTGTCTTTTTTAATGACACACGAGCAGTTGACGGATATCAAAGATATCACGCGACTACATATCATTCATTATTTAAAGCAGCTAAAAGAGGAAGGGAAATCGAGTAAAACGTCTGTGCGACATCTATCATCGATCCGTTCCTTTCATCAATTTTTACTTCGGGAAAAAGTGATAACAGATGACCCATCGTGGAACATTGAAACGCAAAAAACAGAGCGGAAATTACCGAAGGTTGTATCCCTTGATGAGGTGGAAAAGTTGCTCGATACACCAAAGCGGCACACACCATTTGACTACAGGGACAAAGCCATGCTGGAGCTTTTATATGCAACAGGTATTCGCGTGAGTGAAATGCTGGATCTCACGCTTGCAGATGTTCATCTCACAATGGGCTTTATCCGCTGTTTTGGAAAAGGAAGAAAGGAGCGAATTGTGCCAATTGGCGAGGCCGCTGCAAGTGCAATTGAAGAGTATATAGAAAAAGGCAGAAGCAAGCTGCTAAAAAAAAAGCCAGCGGATGCCTTATTCCTCAATCATCACGGGAAAAAGATGTCGAGACAAGGCTTCTGGAAAAATTTAAAAAAACGAGCCCTCGAAGCAGGCATTCAAAAGGAATTGACGCCGCATACGCTCAGACATTCATTTGCTACACATTTGCTTGAAAACGGTGCTGATCTAAGAGCTGTACAGGAGATGCTCGGTCATGCAGATATTTCAACGACACAAATTTATACACATGTCACGAAAACAAGACTGAAAGAAGTGTATCATAAATTTCATCCAAGGGCATAAGTAAAGCATGACACGGTGAACATGTATCATGCTTTTTTTATGTTTGTACGTTTAAGGTTGTCAATTGACTTGAAAACCGTTTATACTTGAGATGTCTGACCTCTCTGCATTTGAAAGGTCAAAGGATAAGAATATTAAAGGGGGCGATTTTTAATGCCTGATTATCAGTATAAACGCATTTTCATCATTGTGATGGATTCAGTAGGGATTGGGGAAGCTCCAGACGCTGCTGATTTTAATGATGTAGGTGCAGATACACTTGGACATATTGCTGAAAAAATGAACGGGCTTTATATGCCGAATATGGCGAAGCTTGGGCTAAGTCATATTAAAGAAATCAAAGGAATTCCAGCGGACGAAAAACCGCTTGCGTATTATGGAAAAATGCAAGAAGCATCAAACGGTAAAGACACAATGACAGGGCACTGGGAAATGATGGGCCTTTACATAGACACCCCGTTTAAAGTCTTTCCAGACGGATTTCCAGAGGAACTATTAAATGAACTAAAAGAAAAAACAGGGCGTGGAATCATCGGAAATAAACCAGCCTCTGGGACTGAAATCCTTGATGAGCTTGGCGAAGAGCACATGAAAACAGGCGATTTAATCGTTTATACATCAGCCGATTCTGTTTTGCAAATTGCTGCTCACGAAGAGGTAGTACCATTAGAAGAACTTTACCGCATTTGTGAAATGGCCCGAGAACTAACATTAGATGAAAAATATATGGTAGGGCGCATTATCGCTCGCCCGTTTGTCGGGGAGCCTGGTGTATTTATCAGAACGCCAAACCGACATGACTATGCTTTAAAACCATTTGACCGTACAGTCATGAATGAGCTGAAAGATGATGGATTTGATGTTATTGCCATTGGGAAAATCTCTGATATTTTTGACGGCCAAGGAATCACATCTTCTCTCAGAACGAAATCGAACATGGATGGAATGGACAAGCTCATCGAGACACTTAAAACAGACTTTACTGGACTCAGCTTTTTAAACCTTGTTGATTTTGACGCTTTATATGGGCACAGAAGATATCCAGAGGGCTATGGAAAAGCATTAGAGGAATTTGACGCACGTCTTCCTGAAGTGTTTGACCTATTAAAAGAGGATGATCTGCTTGTGATCACAGCAGATCACGGAAATGACCCGGTTCATCACGGAACAGACCATACAAGAGAATACGTTCCGCTCATTGCTTACAGCAAAAAGCATCAGGAAGCGAATGAACTGCCAACAGCGAAAACCTTTGCTGATCTTGGGGCAACGGTAGCAGATAATTTCAAGTCAACGATGCCAAAATACGGAACAAGCTTTTTATCTAAACTCAAATAGGGGGAAATCTCGTGGGAGCACAGTTTTCAGAAGCGGCAGCATACATTAAACAAGCATCGACATACGTACCAACAGTAGGATTGATTTTAGGTTCAGGGCTAGGCATTTTAGCTGATGAGATTGAAAATCCAATTAAATTGAAATATGAAGATATTCCTGGATTCCCTGTTTCAACAGTAGAAGGACATGCAGGACAGCTCGTAATCGGGACGCTGAAAGGCACCGTCGTATGTGCGATGCAAGGGCGTTTTCATTTCTATGAAGGATATGATATGAAACAAGTGACGTTTCCTGTCCGTGTGATGAAAGAAATTGGCATTGAGACATGCATTGTGACAAATGCAGCCGGCGGTGTGAATACGTCCTTTCATCCAGGCGATCTCATGCTAATTACGGATCATATCAATATGATGGGAACCAATCCATTAATTGGACCAAATGACAGTCAAGGGGTTCGTTTCCCAGATATGTCTGCACCGTATGATAAGGGTCTGTTGGCACTTACAAAGAAAACGGCTCAACACTTAGGAATATCTGTACAGCAAGGTGTTTATGCTGGGATGACGGGTCCTTCCTATGAAACACCAGCTGAAGTTCGTTTCCTCAGAACGCTTGGTGCTGATGCGGTCGGTATGTCCACTGTGCCAGAAGTCATTGTGGCGAGTCATGCAGGAATGAAAGTACTTGGTATTTCATGCATCTCCAATGCTGCCTCAGGTATTTTAGATCAGCCGCTTTCTCATGATGAAGTCATTGAAGTGACGGAAAAAGTGAAAGCAAGTTTCCTTGATTTAGTGAAAGATGTTGTGAAACAACTCTCATAGCAACCAAAAGCCTTCTGTTCATCAAACAGAAGGCTTAGATTGTTGACAAAGGGCTAAAATGATCTTTATTTTAGCCCTTTGTCTTCTTTTCAGCGTAATTGAAAACCTTAGAAGTCTAAGAAGGACGAGTACTGAAGCGGAGCGAATTTAGGACTGACACCGAATGCGAGGGTTTGTCTACACGCTGAGCCTTCGGAAGGTTTTTTTATGGCAATCAAACGATCTCTGAATAAAAGAGCCTTAATGAGGAAAAAATAGAAAGGATTACGATAATGGAGGTCTGCCACTTGAAACGTCATATATGTGCATTGCTTATTTTAATGATAATTATCTCAATGGTTTCACCATCAGCGATAGCAAAAGAAAAGATAGAAAAACCAGGAGAAAAACAAACATCAGAACTAGCGCACGAAGCCAAATCAGCCATCTTAATTGAACGTGACACGGGGAAGGTGCTTTACAACAAAAACAGCGATGAAAAGCTTGCGCCTGCAAGTATGACCAAAATCATGACCATGCTTCTCATCATGGAAGCCATTGACCAAGGAAAGCTGAAAATGACAGACAAAGTGAGAACGAGCGACTATGCCGCATCCATGGGAGGCTCACAAATTTTCCTTGAACCTGGAGAAGAAATGACCGTGAAAGAAATGCTAAAAGGCATTGCGATTGCTTCAGGAAATGATGCTTCAGTTGCCATGGCAGAGCACATTGCAGGATCTGAAGAACAATTTGTTGAGCAAATGAACAAAAAAGCAAAAGAGCTTGGGCTTACCTCAACAGTCTTTCAAAATCCAACAGGACTTCCTGAAAAAGATCATTACAGCACAGCTCATGATATGGCAAAAATGACAAAAGAGCTGTTGAAATATGAACAAATCACTAAGTTCACGGGTGTATACGAAGACTATCTCCGGCAAAACACGGATAAAAAATTCTGGCTTGTAAACACGAACCGCCTGATTAAATTTTATCCAGGTGTCGATGGAGTGAAAACAGGTTTTACAGCCGAGGCAAAATATTGTTTAACCGCATCAGCCAAAAAAGGTAACATGCGCGTAATTGCTGTTGTATTCGGCGCAAGTACACCAAAAGACAGAAACGCCCAAGTGGTTAAAATGTTAGATTATGCATTTAGTCAATATATAACCCATCCGATGTACAAACGAGGACAAGACGTGGCAGAGGTCAAAGTGAGCAAAGGTAAAAAGAAAAAAATTCAGCTTGTCACATCTGAACAGATCTCTCTTTTAACGAAAAAAGGCGAAAATGTGGATCAGATCAAAAAAGAAATCAAATTATCACATGATGTCACTGCCCCATTTTCAAAAGGAACGGAGCTTGGTACCATTGTTTTAAAAATTGACGGTAAAGTATTGCATGAAAGCCCTGTTGAAGCAAAAGAAGGCATGGAAAAAGCAGGTGTTTGGACCTTCTTGAAACGAGCAATGAGCGAATTTGTAAAATGGGAATAAATTACTAAAGACTGCTGCAATTGGCAGTCTTTTTGTTATGAGCGGGAAGAAAAGAACATCTAATTGTGACGAATGGTCACTAGTTTTGTCATGGAGAAGGATTTATTTGATATAAAAGAGAAACATTCTTTATCCGAAATTAGAGCAAGGAGGAAGAAAAAGATGAGCCTTGGTATTGAATTTCAAGTAAAAGAGAGCGTACTTTGCATTCGGTTGACAGGAGAGCTCGATCATCACTCCGCAGAAACATTGAGACAAAAGGTGACGAATTGTTTGGAAACAGAGGACATTCGCCACATCGTGCTGAATTTGGCTGATTTATCGTTTATGGACAGCTCTGGACTCGGTGTGATACTAGGGAGATATAAGCAAATCAAACAGCTTGGCGGTGAAATGGTCGTCTGTGCGATCTCGTCAGCGGTGGACCGTTTATTTGATATGTCTGGCTTGTTCAAAATTATCCGTATGGAGCCTTCAGAGCAATCCGCACTACAAACATTGGGGGTGGCATCATGACAAATGAAATGAACTTGACCTTCTCTGCTTTGAGTCAAAATGAATCCTTCGCTAGAGTCACAGTCGCAGCATTCATCGCTCAACTTGATCCGACATTAGATGAATTAACAGAAATCAAAACCGTTGTATCAGAGGCGGTGACAAACTCTATTATTCACGGCTATGATGGGAATCCAGACGGAAAGGTGCATATTAGTGTCACACTTGATGACCATGTCGTTTACCTCACCATTCGTGACGAGGGCATGGGAATTACAAATCTTGAGGAAGCAAGGCAGCCCCTTTTCACAACAAAACCAGACTTAGAACGCTCTGGAATGGGCTTTACAATTATGGAGAATTTTATGGATGATCTCATAGTAGACTCATCTCCAGAAATGGGCACGACGGTCCGTTTAACAAAGCACCTATCAAAAAGCAAAGCGCTTTGTAATTAAGGAGCTGCTCATATGGATGTGGAGGTAAAAAAACAAGCAAAAAAAGCACAGCTGTCAAATGATGAAGTCAAACAGCTCATCAAAAAAAGCCAAGACGGAGAACAGCAAGCAAGAGACCTCCTCGTAGAAAAAAACATGCGTCTTGTTTGGTCCGTTGTTCAGCGCTTTTTAAATAGAGGATATGAACCAGATGATCTTTTTCAAATTGGCTGTATTGGACTGCTAAAATCTGTTGATAAATTTGATTTGTCTTATGATGTCAAATTTTCGACCTATGCAGTACCAATGATTATTGGTGAGATTCAGCGCTTTATTCGTGATGATGGAACGGTCAAAGTCAGCCGATCATTAAAAGAACTTGGAAATAAAATCCGCCGTGCAAGAGACGAATTATCTAAGTCTCATGGCAGGATGCCGACGGTACAGGAAATTGCCCATTATCTAGACATCACACCAGAGGATGTCGTCCTCGCCCAAGAAGCGGTTCGCTCGCCGTCTTCTATTCATGAAACCGTGTATGAGAATGACGGAGATCCCATCACGTTACTTGATCAAATTGCAGATCATTCAGAAGAAAGATGGTTCGATAAAATTGCACTGAAAGAAGCGATCAAGGAATTAGAAGAGCGAGAGAAACTGATTGTGTACTTAAGGTATTATAAAGACCAGACACAATCTGAGGTAGCAGAAAGGTTAGGTATTTCACAAGTACAAGTCTCACGGCTTGAAAAGAAAATTTTAAAACAAATCCAATTGCAAATGGATCAAAAAGACAGCTAGCCAATTCGGCTGGCTTTTTGTGTGTGGTAATTACCGGTAAATCAAGTTTCTTCAGTATGATAGCCATTTTTCACCACATACTATTTTTAACCCATCGTATAGGAAGTGACTTGGATGGATGGACAAATCTTTATTCGGCTGCGCCATCGAATCAAGACCGGTAATGATCAGCTCATTTATTTAAAGGATATCGCTCAAATCAATGGTGATGAGTTTGCTGTACAAAAGCTGAGAAAAATGCCGATGTATCATGTTAGCCAAAAGGATCGTCACATCGTGGTTTTAGATATCATGCATGTGATCAAAACGATCAAAAATACGTGGCCAGACATCGATATTCAAACCGTCGGAGGCTCTGAGGCCATTGTAGAAATTGACACAGGCAAACGTCAGCTTTCTCCCATTTTATTTGTGTTTGTATGGCTCCTATTATTTGTTGGAGCGGCCCTCGCCATCATGAATTTCCACGAGGATGTCAGTATGCGGATTGTTCATATTCGCCTATATGAAATGATCACTGGAAAAACGGTTGAGCATCCTTATTTATTACAAATTCCATATAGCTTTGGACTAGGTTTTGGCATGATTTTATTTTTTAATCATGTATTTAAAAAGCGTTTAAATGAAGAACCAAGTCCGCTAGAAGTGGAAATGTTTAAATACCAGCTCGATCTCGATCATTATGTTGCGCTCAGGGAAAATAAAGAAACATTGAAAGATATCCATGATCGGTAAGTGGCTATTTGTTGTGTTCGTTGGGCTTGGCGGCGGTTTAACGGTAGGGGCTGGATTTGTGGCATTTCTAACAGTCCTTGGGATTATACCTCGATTAATGCAATTAACCAAAACGCAGCGCTTCATACAAGGGTACGAGGCGGCTGTCATCTGTGGTGCGGTTGTTGGCGGCTGGGGGACCTTAAGTCTAAGTCATTTGCATTTATCCAAATGGCTGACTCTTCCGATCGGACTTTTATCCGGCATCTTCGTTGGAATGCTTGCAGCCGCTTTGACTGAAGTTTTAAATGTACTTCCTATCTTAACAAAAAGAATTGGAATGGACGGAAAAATTGTTTTACTGCTCATGGCCATCGTTTTAGGAAAGGTGTTTGGTTCACTATTTCATTGGCTTATTTATATTTAACAAATTTGGAGGGAACAACACGTGTCAAGTTTAAAAGAGAACTATCCATCTAAGGTAAAAACATATCAACCCAAACCTCCTTATGTACTCAACTGCATCAAGGCTTTTCTTGTTGGGGGTTTGATTTGTACTATAGGCGAGGGATTGCAAAACTTCTATATTCACTTTTTTGATTTTAATGAAAATACAGCTGGGAATCCGACGGTGGCGACCCTCATCTTATTTTCTTCCATTTTAACTGGTATTGGTATTTACGATAGAATCGGTCAGTTTGCTGGAGCGGGTTCAGCTGTTCCGGTCACAGGTTTTGCTAACAGTATGACAAGTGCTGCTCTTGAGCATAAAAGTGAAGGGCTTGTTTTAGGTGTTGCCACGAACATGTTTAAGCTCGCTGGGAACGTCATTGTTTTTGGTGTCGTTTCTGCATATATCGTAGGAATCATTCGATACTTCTTGGAAAAGATGTTTTCGTAGGAGGAATGAAACGTGAAATTAACAGGTAAACAATCTTGGGTATTTGAGCACAAGCTTTATGTCAATGCAGAAGGAACAGCTGCAGGTCCGAAAGAAAAAGAAGGCCCGATTGGTCATTTAATTGATAAGACATATGATGAAATGCACTGTTATCAAAAGAACTGGGAAATGGCTGAAAGACAGCTCATGGATGATGCGATATCATCTGCTCTTTCAAAAGCAAATTTGCAAAAAAGCGATATTGATCTATTGTTAGCAGGAGATTTACTGAATCAAAACGTCACAGCAAACTATGTGGCAAGAGAATTGAAGATCCCGTTTCTTTGCTTATTTGGGGCTTGCTCCACATCAATGGAGTCGGTTGCGATTGCCTCAGCATTAGTAGATGGTGGTTTTGCAAAAAGAGCCATCGCTGCTACCAGTAGTCATAATGCGACAGCAGAGCGTCAATTTCGTAATCCGACAGAATACGGTGGACAAAAACCAGATACAGCGACAAGTACAGTGACTGGGAGCGGGGCCGTGATAATCAGCGAAGAGCCCTCTCAAATTCAAATTACAAGCGCAACCGTTGGACGAGTCATGGATCTTGGGATCACAGACCCATTTGACATGGGATCGGCAATGGCACCGGCAGCAGCAGACACCATTAAGCAGCACTTAGGAGACTTAGGCAGAACGGTTGATGAGTACGATCTTATTTTAACAGGTGATCTATCAGGCATTGGCTCACCGATTTTAAAGGATCTTCTCAAAGAAGATGGCATTCAGCTTGGCCGAAAGCACGATGATTGCGGCTTAATCATCTATACACCTGATCAAAATGTGTTCGCTGGAGGCAGCGGATGTGCTTGTTCAGCTGTTGTGACGTTCAGTCACATCTTTCAAGAAATGAAAGCTGGGAATTTGCAAAGAGTATTGGTTGTGGCAACTGGGGCGCTTCTTAGCCCGATGATGGTCCAGCAAAAAGAGACCATTCCAACCATTGCACATGGTGTCGTATTTGAACGTGCAGGAGGAGAAAGCTAATGGATTATCTTATCGCTTTTGTTGCAGGCGGACTTATTTGCGTCATCGGACAGCTTTTATTGGACGTACTCAAACTCACGCCTGCACATGTCATGACCACCTTTGTTGTGGCGGGAACTATATTAGACGGGTTTGGTATTTATGATAAATTTATTGATTTTGCAGGTGCGGGTGCTACCGTTCCTATCGTTAGCTTTGGTCATAGCCTGCTTCATGGGGCGATGCACCAGGCAGATGTACACGGATTCATCGGAATCGGGATCGGTATTTTTGAATTAACCTCTGCTGGAATATCAGCTGCGATTTTATTCTCATTTCTTGTCGCACTTATATTTAAACCGAAAGGATAACTTCATATGGGGAAAAGACGTAAAGTCATTTTAGTGACAGACGGAGATATATATGCTGCCAAGACCATTGAACTTGCCGCAAAAAAAGTCGGTGGAAGATGTATTTCTAGCTCAAAAGGGAATCCGAGCAAACGAACAGGACCTGAACTTGTACAGATGATTTTAAAGACGCCGTCTGATCCGGTGTTTGTCATGTTTGATGATTCTGGTCTAACAGGTGAAGGAACAGGGGAGACGGCTATGAAGTATGTAGCACGCCACCCCGAAATCGAAGTGATTGGAGCCATTGCAGTTGCATCAAAGACGCATCAAGCCGAATGGACAAAGGTACATGTCTCTATTGACCGGGAAGGTGAACTGACAGAATACGGTGTGGACAAACATGGACTTCCAGAAATGGAGCCTCATAAAATGAGCGGGGATACGGTATATTGTCTCGACTCACTCCATCTTCCGTTTGTTGTTGGGATTGGAGATATTGGCAAGATGGGACGGAAAGATGATCTAAGCAAAGGATCTCCAATCACAATGAAAGCAGTTGAATTAATATTAGAGAGGAGTGGCTTCCATGAAGAAAGACAAAGTAAACGTGTACCGAGATCCGAAGAAAAATGAAAATTACTTCAAGGAAAATGTCGGCATGGGTCTCAGCTTTGACCTTGGCGTTCGAAAAATTTATATACATGATCAGGAAATACAACTTTACTATGTAAACGGTTTGTATGATACACAGCATGTCATCTATTTATTAAAAGAACTGATTGAAATCAATGACAACGAACCAGAATCAGATCACATCGCACGTGTAGTAGAGAACCGTCTTGTCAATCAAGAAGTCTCAAAAGTCGACACGCTTGATGAAGCTGTGGATCAAGTGCTGTCAGGGCTTGTTGCAGTCATCGTAGAAGGGGAAAACTACGCATTTATCATTGACGTCAGGAGCTATCCTGGCAGAATGCCAGAGGAGCCGGATACAGAAAAGATTGTCAGAGGGGCGAGAGACGGATTTGTTGAAAACATAAATGTAAATACAGCACTCATTCGAAGAAGAGTGCGAGATGAAAAACTGCGATACAAAATGCTCAAAGTAGGCGAACGTTCAAAAGCAGATGTATGTGTTTGTTACATTGAAGATATTGCAGACCCAGATCTTGTGAATATTATTGAAAAAGAAGTATCAGGGATCAAAGTAGATGGACTGACGATGTCTGATAAAAC
Organism: Bacillus sp. FJAT-53060; assembly: GCF_037104745.1. Lineage (NCBI taxonomy): Bacteria > Bacillati > Bacillota > Bacilli > Caryophanales > Bacillaceae > Bacillus > Bacillus sp. FJAT-53060. The sequence goes on along the minus strand of NZ_JBAWSW010000021.1, from coordinate 22,513 downwards.
GATTGAAGAATTTATTATTAAGCAAGGGTATAACCCTTTTCCACTTGTGCGGTATACCGAGCGACCAGATGTAGCAGCTAACCATATTCTAGAAGGACATGTTATCATCATTACAGATACATCCCCTAGTGTCATCATTACACCGACCACTATTTTTCACCATGTTCAGCATGCAGAAGAATATCGCCAAGCACCAGCAGTGGGCACTTTTTTAAGGTGGGTGCGTTTTTTAGGAATATTATGTTCTACCTTCCTTTTGCCGATTTGGTTTCTTTTTATCCTAGAACCAAATCTGTTACCTGACAATTTAAAATATATTGGGTTGAATAAACCTTCTCGTATTCCTGTCATTCTCCAAGTATTCCTTGCTGATTTTGGGGTGGAATTTTTAAGGATGGCAGCGATTCATACACCAACAGCACTATCGACCGCCATGGGGTTAATTGCAGCCGTTTTAATTGGACAAATTGCCATTGATGTTGGTTTATTTACACCAGAGGTCATTTTATACGTCTCACTAGCAGCAATCGGCACATTTACCACTCCTAGCTATGAGTTAAGTGTCGCCAATAAAATCATACGACTGATCATATTAGCACTAGTGGCGATCTTTAAACTGAATGGACTCATCATTGGTTTTACGTTGTTAATTATTTATTTAACATCCATTCGTTCATTGCAGACGCCATATATGTGGCCGTTCATTCCTTTTAATGGAAAAGCTTTGTGGCAAGTGCTGATTCGGACTTCTGTTCCTGGCTCCAAAGTAAGGCCAAGCATCGTTCACCCTCAAAACAGATCAAAAATTCCGCCAAATTCTTAACGTTCATTGAAAGTGGCTGAAGATTGTGATATTGTATTTTTAACTTTGAGAAACGGCAAAAGGCAGCTCACGCAGCTGTCTTTTTTCAGCCGAGGCAGAGAAAGAGGGAATGACATTGTATTTACACGGCACTTGCAGACAAAATGAACTCGGTCATTTAGAAATTGGTGGTGTTGATGCCGTTTCTTTAGCTGAAACGTATGGGACACCACTTTATGTATATGATGTGGCTTTAATACGGGAGCGCGCAAAAAGCTTCCAGAAAGCGTTTATTGAAGAAGAATTAACGGCACAGGTGGCATATGCGAGTAAAGCATTTTCTTCCATTGCAATGTTTCAGCTTGCCAAAGAAGAAGGATTATCACTTGATGTCGTATCAGGCGGCGAGCTGCACACAGCTATTTGCGCCGGATTTCCAGTAGATAAAATTCATTTTCATGGCAACAACAAAAGTAGAGAAGAATTAAAGATGGCCTTAGAGCATGGGATCGGCTGTATTGTGGTTGATAATTTCTATGAAATGAAGCTCATTGAGCAGCTTGGTCAAGAGCTGTCAAAAAAGGTGAAAGTGCTGCTCCGTATTACGCCAGGTGTCGAGGCGCATACTCATGATTACATTACGACAGGCCAAGAGGATTCAAAATTTGGCTTTGATCTTCATAATGGACAAGCAGACGAAGCGGTGAAACAGATGCTTGGATCAGAAGTAATCCAGCTTCTAGGTGTCCATTGCCATATAGGCTCGCAAATCTTTGATACGACTGGTTTTGTCCTTGCAGCAGATAAAATTTTTATGAAGCTGGATGAATGGAGAGAATCATTTGGCTTTATTTCCACGGTGTTAAACTTAGGCGGTGGCTTTGGAATCCGTTATACAGCAGAGGACGAACCACTACCTGCGACAAAATACGTTGAGAAAATTATTCAAGCTGTCAAAGAGAACGTAGTCCGCTACGAGTTTGAGATGCCGGAAATTTGGATTGAGCCAGGCCGCTCTCTTGTTGGCGATGCAGGGACAACTCTGTATACGATCGGCTCTTCAAAACATGTACCTGGAATTCGTGATTATGTAGCTATTGACGGGGGAATGAGTGACAACATTCGTCCAGCTTTATATCAAGCGAAATACGAAGCTGCAAGTGCTAATAAAATGAGTCAAAAACATGATCAAACTGTTTCAATTGCAGGGAAATGCTGTGAAAGCGGAGATATGCTCATTTGGGATATTGACTTGCCAGAGTTATCACAGGGAGACTTACTAGCTGTCTTTTGTACAGGCGCTTACGGCTATAGTATGTCAAACAACTATAACCGTCTCCCGCGCCCGGCTGTCGTGTTTGTAGAAGATGGGGAAGCTCAGCTTGTGGTTGAGCGTGAAACATATGAGGACATTGTCAAGCTTGATTTACCTTATCAATCAAAAGTGAAATCATCTACTTAAGAAAGCTGCCAGATCATCAGGCAGCTTTCTTTTTATGAGAATTATTTTCCACCAGTAAATACAGATACAATTGCGTTCCAAATCGAGACAAAGAAGTCCCAAATCTTTTGTAAAAGGTTTTTCCCTTCATCAGATTCTATGAATTTCGTAATCTTGTCTTTTGCTTTATCGATTTGGGATCCAACTTCTTTCCAATCGATATTGATGTTCTTCATTTTATCGAATAGAGAGACAAGCTGATCTTTTTGTTCTTGCGTCAGACTTAAGTTCAAATCAGACGCAGCCTGATCCACTTTTTCTTCCACTTCTTTTGTTGTTTTAGGGACACCGTTTTTCGCAATGTCATCTTTGATTTTTGCAATGAGGGCAGATGCATTGTCTTTCCCAATGGAGTCACCTAATTTAGATGTTGTCACAAGCTCTTCGTTTGCGACCTGCTTCACATCTTCTGGAATGGCTTTGTCGCTTGAGACTTCATAGGCTTTTAATAAACCAGTCAGCGCTGCTGTACCAGATACCTCAAACGGGGCAGTTACGACAACCTTCGCGTCTTTGACACCTGCTGTCATTAAAGCATTTAAATACATCTCATCTGTAATGGTCTTAATGTTATGTGTATCCACAGTCAGACCAGTACCTGATTTTTGAATTGTGATGGATGAAGATGATAATGCTCTAGTCCCGATTTGAGAACGAGGGATATACTTTCCTAAATATTCGTGCTCTTCTTTATTGGTTACTTCAATTTTTGTCGCATTTTCAGGTGGATTCAACTCGTCAAGCACCTTCTGGCGATCAGCCGGTGTTAAGTCTTGCCCGAGTGTGACGATGACATCGCCGACAGCTGCATCCGCTAAGCTGACTTTTGGCGCACCTATCAGTAAAAGGAGCGCTGCCATCATACCAAGCATCGTTTTTTTAAACATGTTGACCTCCTTCAATTCGAAAGCGTTCCTCTTTCAAGAGAAACTCATCTTTTGAGTACTCGCTTTTGAGCGTACTCCATCATATAGACGTAGCAAATCAGTCTGACGTTTCAATTTTCTTTGAAGATGTTTTGATCTTCCATAAAATGAAGCCGTTTTGAGCAGTCTGCCATCATTTCCTTTAGGAGAAAAGTAGCAGGTTCTTTCATTTTATCAATATTGAAAGAAGAGATAAATAACAACCAAGAAGCAAGGGATGTTTAACATCATAGAAAATGTGCTATAATGAGCGTTGTTTAACCTGAAAGGAGAATATGAAAAATGGCGAAAAAAGGATACATACAACTAACAAATGGAAAGAAAATTGAGTTTAAACTTTATCCAGAGGCTGCTCCAGGAACTGTAGCAAACTTTGAAAAGCTAGCAAATGAAGGTTTTTACGATGGACTAAAATTCCATCGCGTAATTCCAGGCTTCGTAAGCCAAGGGGGCGACCCAAACGGTAATGGAACTGGAGGTCCTGGTTACACAATTAAATGTGAAACAGAAGGCAATCCTCATCAACATGAAAGAGGTTCATTATCAATGGCGCATGCTGGTAAAGACACAGGCGGCAGCCAATTCTTTATCGTACATGACCCGCAGCCACATCTAAACGGTGTGCACACTGTTTTTGGAAAGGTAACATCAGGTATCGAGGCTGTTCTTGATATGGAGCAAGGCCAAGGCATGGAAAAAGTCGAAGTTGTCGACGCATAATAATGAAAAGAAACACCGCATTTGCGGTGTTTCTTTATGGAGAGAATACAGCAGATGCCATTTATGATATATAAGAACATACTAAAATTGGTTTGGTGATCGTACAAGCAAAAATGAAAAGAAAGCTGGTGGATGATATGAAATCATTGACAACAGAAGAAAAAAGAAAATGATCGATGAAATACAACGTTTTTTTAAATGAGAGAGAAGAAGTTATTGGAGAAGTGGCAACTGTTCAAGTATTGCCTTTTATCACACATCACATTGGAAGTATTATTATAATCAGGGGGTGCGCGATAGTCGAGACATAGCTGTCCAACGTGCACAGGCCTTAGAAGAAGACTTGTTTGCACTTGAAAAAAGAGTATAGGAGAAAAGTCGCTATTTTCTTTAGTGTCTATGTCGTTTACTGTCGTTATAAGGAGAAATTTAACGAACACCCTCTTAATAAAGAACGAATATTCGTATCATATGTAATGATTAAAAGGTGGAAACCAAAGGTCCGTCTGAATCGTTATATAAGTAACCATTATTGAAAATCAGCTTTTTTGGTTTTATTTCAGCAATAGAAGGAATAAAACATACAAATAGGAGAAGTGCAGATGATGGAGGTTCTAAATATGGGGAAAATTAAATTAAAAATTGGGATTTTATTTGTTTTACTGCTTTGTTTAGGTGCAGGTTATTTATACATGAATGGCATGAAAATTGAAGACGTGCCAACAGCCATTGGCGAAAGCTTAACGAATAATGATAAAGATTATACTATCTATGAGTATACCATTACAAAAATTGATGGAGATGAATATTACGGTCAAGCGAAAAACGGAACGAAGATCATTTTTAATGGAAAGAAATTTGAAGATGATGTCTCCGATTTGAAGAAAGGCGATCGTATCAAAGCATATTTTAGTAATGAAAAAAGAATAGATGGTCTTATAAAAGTAGTGAAAATTGTTAATTGACATGTCTCCTATCATATAAGGAGGCTTTTTTTATGGAACAGGTAAATAAATCTTGATTGTTGCATTTGTCAACAAGGATCGCTATAATAGCCCCTAAGGACAGTTAAATATCGATTGTATCCTTCGGGGCAGGGTGAAAATCCCGACCGACGGTAATAAAGCATATGCTTTACAGCCCGTGACCCGTTAATTTATTAACGGTTGATTCAGTGAGAAGCTGAAGCCGACAGTGAAAGTCTGGATGGGAGAAGGATAAAGAAAGCTATGAACGAAAAATATTGGTTGATCATAGTTTTATTTCTAATGCAAAAAAACCAAAGCCCCGGAATTTTTCCGGGGCTTTCTGTATGTAAATTAGTGAAAGGCATACAGTGTTTATTAGGTGATCCCTCATCTACCTTGTATGGACCATAAAAAGCGACGAAGGTGCTCAATCGATCACATGTCCCTAACATCGCTTTTGAATAAAGTGAGAAATACAAAAGAAAGAGAAAAGGAGGATCACATGTTTACCGGGATTATAGAAGAAGTTGGCACAGTCCAGTCATTAAGCAAAAGAGCAGCAGATGCCATGGAAATCGTCATAAAATGCAGCCGTGTGCTAGAAGATGTTCATCTTGGGGACAGTATTGCGATCAATGGTGTATGTCTTACAGTCACAAGCTTTACAAAAGAACAGTTCACGGCAGATGTGATGCCTGAGACGGTCAAAGCCACATCGCTAAATCGCCTGACATCAGGAAGTTCAGTCAATTTAGAGCGGGCCATGTCCTCTAATGGGCGATTCGGAGGCCATTTTGTATCAGGCCACGTTGATGGAACGGCTTTGATTACCCGAATAGAAAAAAAGAGTAATGCAATTTATTATGATTTAGAGATGGACAAGTCCCTCACAGATATGCTCACCAAAAAGGGATCAATTGCCATAGATGGCGTCAGCTTGACCATTTTCGATTTGCATGATCGTCAAGTCACAGTCTCTATTATTCCTCATACACTTGAAGGCACTATTTTCCCAACTAAATCTATGGGTGATATAGTGAATATAGAGTGTGACATGATCGGCAAATATATTTATCGCTTTTTAACAAAAGAGCATGACCAAAAACATCCATCCCGATTGACCCCATCATTTTTAAAAGAGCACGGATTCTAGGAGGCGATTTTATGTTTCATTCTGTTGATGAGGCAGTGAATGCCCTCAAACAAGGAGAAATCATTATTGTAGTTGATGATGAAGACAGAGAAAATGAAGGAGACTTTGTGGCACTTGCTGAGCATGCAACGCCGGAAGTCATTAACTTCATGGCTTTACATGGAAGGGGTCTCATCTGCACACCAGTCCATGCGTCGATTGCCAAACATCTGGACTTGCATCCAATGATAGAGCGAAATACGGATGCATATCATACTGCATTTACAGTGAGCATCGACCATACGTCAACGACGACTGGTATTAGTGCCTTCGAGCGCTCAACCACCATTTTGGCCATGTTAAATAAAGAGGCAAAACCCGAAGACTTTGCACGTCCAGGTCATGTATTTCCGCTCATTGCAAAAGAGGGCGGAGTATTAGAAAGGCCAGGTCATACAGAGGCGGCCGTTGACCTTGCCAAGATTGCGGGTTCAGAGCATGCGGGTGTCATATGTGAAATTATGAATGTGGATGGAACAATGGCGCGCGTACCTGAACTGAAGGAGATTCAAAAAGAACATGATTTAAAGATGCTTACAATTGAAGCATTGCAAACACATCTAAATAATCAAACAACGACGATAGGAACAAAATAAAAATGACAAAAAAGGATGATGAACATATGAATACAATACAAGGCCATGTAGTTGCAGAAGGATTAAAATTTGCAATAGTAGTAGCCAGATTTAATGATTTTATTACAAGTAAGCTGCTAGATGGCGCAGAAGATACACTGCTTAGACACGGAGCAAACGGTGACGATATCGATGTCGTGTGGGTACCAGGTGCTTTTGAAATTCCTTATATGGCAAAAAAACTAGCAGAAACAAAAAAATATGATGCAGTCATTACACTCGGAACAGTAATCCGAGGCGCAACAACGCATTATGATTATGTGTGTAATGAAGCGGCCAAAGGAATTGCTCAAAGTGCCATCTCAACAGGGGTACCGATGATCTTTGGTGTACTGACAACAGAATCCATTGAACAAGCAATTGAAAGAGCCGGCACAAAAGCTGGAAATAAAGGCAGTGAATCGGCTGCAGCAGCCATTGAAATGGCCAATTTAAATCGAACATTTCGTTAATTTCATGAAAAAGAGTTTAAAAACGGTATGAAAATGTTTATAATGTGTGATGAGCAAATGATTCACAAGACATTTGCTGGGAAATAGGAACATATTTAATATTGAGGGGTATATATGTTAATTCGTTATAAGAGGTCTTTTGAAAAAATTGCTATGGGACTCCTTTCCTTTATGCCAGGTGAGAAAGACGTCAAACAGCTTCAGCAGACGATGAAGTCATATGAAACGGATGAAAAACGGCAGCTGTTTCTTTGGAAGGATGGCGAGGATATCGTAGGTGCCATTGGTGTGCTGAAAATAGACGACCAAGTGAAAATCGAGCATATAAGTGTCAATCCATCCCATCGTGATCAAGGAATCGGCAAGGAAATGGTTTTAGCAGTGGAAGAGATATTTAGAACCAAAACACTCATTCCAAATGAATTGACGCAAGGCTTCTTTCATAAGTGTCACAGCAAAACAAATTAAATATCACACATGTAAAAGCAGAGGTTATATTCCTCTGCTTTTTTTACGTTTGATTTGTTTCTCCCGTTCACGCAATACATCTGTCCGGTCACGCAATCTATGTTTTTCGATTAGAAACGTGTGGGATAAGTTACTTTCCTGCCCAAAGGTCAACCCTTCTTTTTGGGCCATCTCTTTGCAGAGAGAAAGGAGCACTTGATCTTTGATTGGAAGCATCACACTCTCGTATGGCATGTCTTCATCCATTTTCTTTTTTAGTGTTCTAAGAAGTAAAAGAAATGCTTCGTCATCAAAACCTAGGTTCGATAATACGGAGCGATTTGATTCTAACAGGTGAAGGCTGTTTGAAATGAGCCGTTTCGCTCCTTTTCTATTTCCCCGTCTTTGATGATACAAAGCGACAGCAAGCTGAATCAGACCAACCCAGTATTCTTTGCGTTGCTCAGGGGGATATTCCTTCCAATATTCTTCAAGAATTTCATGACACTCAAAATAATCTCTTGTCGTATGAAATTCGTGTAAAAAAGTCAGGTACGCTTCAGGGTACACACCGGTCATCTCCTTTTCCACTAACAGTCTAACACACGGAAAAGAAAAGAAGAAAGAGCGTCCCTTGGTGAAAGGACGCTCTGTTTCTTTAATAAACCCAAGCCGCGCCAACGATGATCAGCAAGATGAACAGCACAACAATAAGCGCAAATCCTCCGCCGAAGTAATAACCATCTCCCATAATGTTACGGCCTCCTTTTTCATCAGTTCTGTTTACAATGGTATTCTATGTATAAGTGCCCTTATTGGTATGGGCGAATCCACTGTTTTTCTTGTTTTGCCTATTGCATCATGGTCGAAATTATATTGGACGAGAGCTTTATCGTGTCTTATACTAAAGGTTAGCCGGTGAAATGGTACTTTAGAAGACAGTAGAAATGGTGAGAAAAGAATGCTGGAATATCAGGTGAAAATAGATTCGTTTGAGGGTCCTTTGGACTTGCTTTTACATTTAATCAACCGTTTGGAAATTGATATTTATGATATTCCCGTCGCTAAAATTACGGAGCAGTATTTATTATATGTCCACACGATGAGGGAACTTGAACTCGATGTTGCAAGTGAATATTTGGTGATGGCTGCAACCCTCCTGAGTATTAAAAGCAGAATGCTTCTTCCAAAACAGGAGGAAGAGCTATTTGATGAAGACCTGCTGGAAGAGGAAGAAGATCCTCGTGAAGAGCTGATTGGAAAATTAATTGAATACCGCAAGTATAAAAATGCAGCGCAAGAACTAAAAGAACGTGAAGAAGATCGACAAAATGCCTTTACAAAACCACCAAGCGATTTAAGTGAGTTTGCAAAAGAAGCGGAAGCGAAGGACACAAACTTACATGTAACGGTGTACGATATGTTAGGTGCGTTCCAAAAGGTATTAAACCGGAAAAAAATAACGAAACCAGTACCATCCAAGATTACAAGACAAGAAATCCCGATTGAAGACAAAATGAATGAGATCATGAACCATTTGAGAAAAACAAAAAATCGGACCAATTTTAAAACTCTATTTCAACATGATCAAAAGGAACACCTTGTCGTGACGTTTCTTGCTGTTCTCGAATTGATGAAAATCCATCAAATCATGCTAGAGCAGGAAGGGAACTTTGAAGACATTTATATTATAGGGAGTGAAACGATTCATGACGCTTAATATCGTGAATTGGAAAGCCATCTTAGAAGCGCTACTTTATGCAGCAGGTGACGAAGGCTTAACAAGAAAACAGCTCATGTCTGTTCTTGAAGTTGATGAGGCGGCATTTATCGACATTATGTCTGTTGTAAAGGAAGAATATCAAAAACAAGAACGAGGCATTGAGCTCATTGAGTATGCAGATTCATATATGTTGCTCACGAAAAAGGAATACAGCATTTATTTAAAAAAATTAGTAGAAACTCCATCCAAAGGTTTGTCACAGGCTGCACTGGAGGTGCTTGCGATTGTTTCTTATAAACAGCCGATCACGCGTGGTGAGGTAGAGGAGATCAGGGGAGTCAAATCAGAACGGGTGCTTCATAGTTTAGTTGCCAAAGCGCTGCTGTGTGAAGTTGGACGTGCAGATGGTCCAGGACGAGCGATTCTTTATGGCACGACATCTACCTTTTTAGAGCAATTTGGCTTAAAATCTCTAGATGAATTGCCGCCGCTTCCAGAGAATGTTGAAGCGGATGGTGAGCAAGAAGAGGCTGATCTCTTTTTTGAAAACTTCAATCAAACATTTGAAGAGATGAAATAGTTCAAAATAAGGAATAATGTATGATAAAATATAAAAATATTTCAGGTCAAAAATGGTGACAAAGACATGTTGGGAAGGTAAAAACGAAACAAATGGCACATATGAATGTGAAGGCTCAAGTTGATCAAGCAGGCGTCTTTTTATCAAAGGTTGCAACTGAAGTGAATGACTTTCTGAACGAAGCTACCTTATCGAGCTTGACACGATTAAACCAAGAAGTGGATACCTATTATTGTGACATATTGACTACATTACGGAAGCTTGCAGTGTATAGCGAGGATGCAGCGTCTGTTTGCAATAAAATCGGGCAGCAGCAGACTTTTCCACAGCAAGCCGCACAGCAGACGCTTCACCGTAATTATCATCAATGTATTGAAGAATTTTTTACACCAAAAAAGGATACATGGTATGAAGATAGCCGTTCGGCCTATACAGGAAAAAGCAGCATTGTTTTCCACCATGAAGTATCGGCTGATGTAAAGCAATTATTTTCTTCTTTAGAAAAAGACTTTTTAACGATGAGAGAAGAGGTAGAATATACGACATCTCATCAGCAAGTGAAAAATGGTATAAGCAAGAGTGAAAGCGCCTCATGTAGAGACGCTTTTTTTATGGACGAGGCATCATAACTTTTTCAGCCGCGCATACACTTGTACAAAACGGACAAGGACGTGAATGAACATGCCCTATTTAAAAATTGGAACAGTAGTCCTTCTTCTATTTACACTCTTACTGCCGTTATCCTCAAATGCTCAAGCAGACATATCATTATCGGTAAGTGCAAGAAGCGCCATTTTAGTAGATGGACAATCAGGCAGAGTCCTATTTGGAAAGGATGAGCACGAAAAAAGAAGAATCGCCAGTATCACAAAAATTATGACGGCTGTATTAGCCATTGAATCAGGAAAAATGAAAGAAACCGTCAAAGTATCAAAACGTGCGATTAAAGCTGAAGGCTCATCGATTTATTTGAAGGAAGGGCAGAAGGTAAGCTTAGAAGACTTGACATACGGGCTTATGCTGCGTTCTGGAAATGATGCAGCTGTCGCCATTGCAGAACATGTCGGCGGCAGCTTAGAAGGCTTTATTTTTATGATGAACCAAAAGGCGACTGAACTAGGAATGGAGAATACAAATTTTCAAAATCCGCATGGGCTTGATAATCATCAAAACCATTATTCATCAGCCTATGACATGGCGATTTTAACAAAGTACGCCATGGAGCATAAACAATATCAAAAAATTGCCGGCACGACTTTCTATAAAGCTAAGACAATGGAAGGCTATTGGAAAAATAAAAATAAGCTGCTCACCGGTTTATATCAATATTCCACTGGGGGGAAAACAGGATATACAAAGCTTGCAAAACGCACACTCGTCTCTACAGCTGCAAAGGGGAATGCTGCATTAATTGCTGTGACCATTAATGCGCCGGATGACTGGAAGGATCATATCTCTATGTTTGAGTATGCATTTGGTCACTATAAAACGTATATGCTTGCTAAAAAAGGCAGGCTTACTTCGTTAAAAGGGACCTTTTATGAAAAAAAAGCGTTTATTAAGCGTGATGTGGCCTATTTCCTAAATGAAGATGAGAAAAAGCTAGTGAAAATTGAAACTGAAATGCTCACACCTGAAAAGAAATGGGAAAGAAACGCTGAGGCTATCCCAGATGTTGTGGGGAAAATGACGTTCTTATTAGATGGTCAGGTGATCGAGCAGGTGCCCATTTTTTATGAGAATAAACGCAATCGAATGCCCCAAAAAAGCTTTCAAGAAATGTTTAAGTCTGTCTTTCAGGCATCTGTAGGCGGGTCTTTATGGTCAATCTAATTTGGGTGTTTCTGTCTGTTATCGGTCTTGTCTATGCGATGCTAAACGGGACGATGCAGGAAGTGAATGAAGCTGTTTTTAAGGGCTCAAAAGAAGCGGTCACCATTTCAATCGGGTTGATCAGTGTACTTGTTTTTTGGCTGGGACTGATGAAGATTGCAGAAGAAGCGGGGCTATTAAACTTCTTTAGTAAAATGTGCCGCCCCTTTATTTCAAAGCTATTCCCGGATATTCCCCCTAATCATCCGGCGATGGGGTATATCCTGTCCAATCTCATGGCAAATTTCTTTGGACTCGGAAATGCCGCCACACCGCTTGGGATTAAGGCGATGGAGCAGATGAAAGCATTAAATGGAGGGAAGAATGAGGCGAGCCGTTCCATGATTACATTTTTAGCTGTCAACACATCCTCTATCACACTTGTGCCAACGACCGTCATTGCTATTAGAATGACATATGGCGCAGATCAGCCAACAGATATTGTAGGACCAACCATATTGGCGACACTGATTTCAGGAATTGGTGCGATTATCATTGATCGCTATTTCCACTATCGTAGAAGCAGGCGGGGGTGATCTTGTGGCGTTTATTAACTGGCTGTCACTTGCTTTGATTCCACTGATCATCGCAGGAATTTTGATTGTGGGAACCATTAGAAAGATACCGACTTATGAAACATTTGTGGAAGGCGGGAAAGAGGGCATTCAAATAGCCTTTTCAATCATTCCGTATTTAGTCGGTATGCTTGTGGCCATTACGATATTCCGTGCGTCAGGTGCGCTTGATTTTGTAATGGGGCTGTTAAAACCCGTGTTTACAGCGTTTGGCTTCCCTACAGAGGTGGTACCGCTTGCGTTTATTCGCCCGATATCAGGAACGGCAGCACTCGGGATGACATCAGACTTAATTGCGACATATGGTCCAGATTCTTTTATTGGTAAGCTTGCAGCTGTCATGCAAGGGTCAACAGACACCACTCTTTACATTTTAACGGTCTATTTTGGAGCAGTCGGTATAAAAAAAATGGGAGATGCGCTGAAAGTAGGTCTGTTAGCAGATCTTATTGGTGTCATTGCATCTGTTATTATCGTCAGTTTGTTATTTAGCGGCGCCTAATCAGGCGCTTTTTTGTATTTGAGATGGAAACAGCTTTTTAGCTGAAATTAGACAGACAAATCGCTTATTTTTCCACGAATGCTTGTTTGTTTCTAGTCAAGCAAGTAAGATAGTACATGAGGTGAAAGACAAATGGAACGTTTACAGAAAGTAATTGCACATGCAGGCGTGGCGTCTAGACGAAAGGCTGAAGAACTAATTAAAGAAGGACGAGTTACCGTTAATGGTCAAACAGTAAAAGAGCTCGGAATGAAGGTGGGTTCTTCAGATAAAATTGAAGTCAATGGGTTGAAATTAGAAAGAGAAGAACCGGTTTACTTTATGCTTTATAAACCGCGCGGCGTCATTTCAGCTGCCGAGGATGATAAAGGACGTAGAGTTGTGACAGATTTCTTTGATGATGTCCCTCAGCGTCTCTATCCAATCGGTCGTTTAGATTATGATACGAGCGGCTTAATTTTGATAACAAATGATGGCGAATTTGCCCACAAGCTCATGCACCCGAAATATGAAATTCATAAAACGTATGCAGCGAAGCTAAAAGGCATTCCTTCAAAGGAATTGCTCAGAAAGCTAGAAAAAGGAATCATGTTAGATCATAAAAAAACAGCACCTGCTCGTGCTAAAATGCTATCAATTGATAAACGAAAGCAAACATGTATTGTCCAATTAACGATTCATGAAGGCAGAAACAGACAGGTAAGGCGTATGTTTGAAACGATCGGTCATGATGTGTTAAAGCTAAAGAGAGAGCATTATGCCTTTCTTCATATTGAAGGCATGAGGCCAGGAGAGCGCAGAGAATTGACTCCGCATGAAGTGAAGCGCCTAAGAGCGATTGCTGATCACGGGAAAAGTGCTTTCTAATTTTCACATAAACTTCAAAAAATGAAGAAGCATCAAAAGAGGGAGAATGCTATAATTTACCTGAATGTCTATGGGGAAGGGGTACTTCAGATGAAGAAAAGACGATTTTTCATACGGACGGGCATTCTCCTCCTGATGCTTGCTGCAATATGTTATACCATGTATAACTCAGTATTTGCCAAACAGGATCGAGTCAAAGAAGGGTCTACTGCACCTAACTTTGTCCTTCAATCTGTGGATGGGGAGCGGATTGAATTAAAGGACTTAAAAGGCAAAGGCGTCTTTCTTAATTTTTGGGGTACATGGTGCGGTCCATGTAAACAAGAATTTCCCTATATGGCGAATCAGTATCAAGTGTTCAAGGATCGCGGTGTGGAAATTGTTGCAGTGAATGTTGGAGAATCAGATATTGCCGTTAAGAATTTTATGGATGCCTATGACGTGAATTTTCCTGTTGCTATGGACAAAGATCGTCAAGTAACAGAGGCATATGATATTACGCCGCTGCCAACCACATTTTTAATTAATCCTGAAGGAAAGGTAATCAAAGTCATAAAGGGAACCATGACAGAACGTAATGTCTATGAATATATGAATTTGATTAAACCAAAGGGGTCATAGAATGAAAGAGGTAAAGTGCGAGTGTGGACATATTAATCCAATAGGTACTGTTCTATGTGAATCTTGCGGAAATCCCATCGCCGCAAAAGAGAAATACTCTTCAAAGCTACTAGATATGAGATATGACGGCAGTGCGAGACGCTCGCAAACGTATAACAAAACGATTGTTGATAAAGTATGGAACTTTTTTTCTTCCGTTAAAGTAGGTGTATGGTTGATTGTCATCACACTTTTCGCTTCCTCGCTGGGAACCATTTTTCCGCAGGAGCGATTTATTCCGCCGGGAGCATCTGCTTCCACCTATTATGAAGAGCAATATGGCTCGTTTGGCAAGCTATATTACATACTTGGGTTCCATGATCTTTATAGTTCTTGGTGGTTCTTAGCTCTTGTAGCATCTATCGGAATTTCCCTTGTGATTTGCAGTCTCGACCGAGTGATTCCGCTTTATCGGGCACTCAAAAATCAAGGTATTTCCAAAAAAGAAGGCTTCATGAGAAGGCAACGTCTTTTCAGCGAAACAGATAAAACATTAGATCAGCATACATATGAAGGCATCGTTAGAGCGATGAAACAAAAGCGTTACCGAGTGCGAGAAGAAGATGGACATATTTTAGCTGAAAAAGGCCGCTTTTCACGTTGGGGACCTTACGTCAATCACATCGGATTAATTATATTTCTCATTGGATCGATGCTCCGGTTTGTCCCAGGAATGTATGTGGATGAAACGCTGTGGGTTAGAGAAGGTGAAACAGCACCGATCCCCGGCACGGGTGGACAATACTTCTTGAGAAATAATGCGTTTACAATTGATCGCTATGAATCTGGAAATGAAAAAGAAGTGTTTGAAAATGCCATTGAAAAAGCCGGCAACGGTCAAGTTGTTAAAAGTTATAAAACCGATGCTATTTTATACAAACGTGAAGGGGAAGTTGTTCTCGGTGAAAAGCCAAAACTTAAGCAGGTAACAGAACACGATATTAAAGTGAATGAACCGCTCAAGTTTGACAATTTTTCATTATACCAAGTGGATTTTAAACAAAATGAACTCGATCAAATGGTCTTTCAACTGATTCGAAAAGATACAGAAAAATCTTTCGGTACAGTGAAGATTAATCTGCTGGAGCCTAAGTCAGAATATGATCTTGGTAGCGGTTACAAAGTCAAGGTTGTGAGCTATTTGCCTGATTTTTATTTTGACGAAGATGGAACGCCGAGTACGAAAACAAGGAATCCGAATAATCCTGCTTTCGTGTTTGAAATGTTTTCTCCTGAAAAACCAAAAGGTGAAAAAAGCTTTGTCGCCATTCAAGAGACAGTAGAGGGTTCTGATAACAATATTTATAAGATGAAGTTTGATCGAGTTGAAACGAAAAACGTAACAGGTTTAACCGTTAGAAAAGACTTAACACTTGGTGTCCTAATCGTTGGTGGGGTTATCTTTATGATCGGTGTTGTGCAGGGGATGTATTGGCAGCATAGAAGAATCTGGCTGTCATTGAAGAATGGAAAAGTATTTGTGGCAGGACACACAAACAAAAACTGGTTCGGCTTAAAGTCTGATCTAAGCGTGTTACTGAGTGGCAGTGGCATCAAACAGCCAGTTGATCAAAAAGAACTGCCTGATACAACAAGTATCAGCAAAAGCAAGGGGGAAGGGTTAGATGGCGGCAGTCAGTGAAAATCTGTTATTTGCAGCTTTTCTATTTTATTTAGCGGCAGTTCCTTTTTTTGGTGGTGCCATTAAAGGAAAAAAGAAAGAGGATGGACCGCGCAAAAATAAGGCGGCACTCATCGGCATTACACTCACCATCATTGGTTTTTTGAGCCAATTTGGCTATTTTATTTCAAGGTGGATTGCGTCTGGTCATGCACCAGTCAGTAATTTATTTGAGTTCACAACGGCCTTCGGTATGATGCTGGTGCTTGCATTTATCATTTTATATTTTTTGTATCAAGTGTCTGTGCTTGGTTTATTTACTCTTCCAATTGCCTTATTGATTATAGCTTATGCAAGCATGTTTCCATCAGATATTTCACCGCTGATTCCTTCACTTCAAAGCAAGTGGCTATATATTCACGTAACGACAGCAGCACTTGGTCAAGCCATTTTAGCGATCAGTTTTGTGGCAGGCGTCATCTTCCTTTTAAAACATGTCGATCAAACAAAGCCAGGCAAGAAGACGTTTGGTTTAGAGCTTGTCATGTTTATGGTTGTGGTCACACTTTCATTTATCGCTGTCACTTCAGTCTTTAGAATGACAGGGTATGAAGCGAAGTTTAATTGGGTAGATAAAAATAAAGAAGAAAGTGTCATGGTCTACGAGCTGCCAGCCTTGGTCGGGCCTCATAAAGGAGAGCTCGTGACCAAAAATCGATTGGAGCCTGTCGTTGATTTACCACCTGTTTTTTCAGGCAGAAAAGTTAATACAGTGTTATGGTCATTTGGTGTCGGGCTGATCATTTACGGACTGCTTAGATTGATCATTCGTAAACGACTTAGTGCCCTGCTTCAACCGCTCGTGAGACAGGTGAATCTCGATTTAGTAGATGAAATTGGGTACCGGGCTGTTTCAATTGGTTTCCCTGTATTTGCGTTAGGTGGACTTATTTTTGCTATGATCTGGGCGCAAATTGCATGGACAAGATTTTGGGGCTGGGACCCGAAGGAAGTATGGGCATTGATTACGTTTTTATTTTATGCAGCCTATCTCCATCTTCGGTTATCGCGAGGCTGGCATGGCGAAAAGTCCGCTTGGCTTGCCGTGATCGGGTTTGCCATTATTATGTTTAATCTTATCTTTGTCAATCTTGTGATTGCGGGGCTTCATTCTTACGCGTAATCACAAGAAAAAAGCCAACGTTTATGATTAAATTCGTTTTTTTGTTAAAATGAGTGTAACACGGAGAAAGCAGGAGGATTGTTTAATGGAACACACAACACAAACGAAAATATTGGTCGTAGATGATGAGGCAAGAATTCGGCGCCTTTTAAAAATGTATTTAGAACGTGAAAATTATGAAATCGATGAAGCAGAAAATGGGGATGAGGCGATTCAAAAAGCGCTTCAAACAGACTATGACCTGATTTTGCTCGATTTAATGATGCCTGGCACAGATGGGATTGAAGTGTGTAATCAAATTCGAGATAAAAAAGCCACACCCATCATTATGCTGACGGCTAAAGGTGAGGAAGCCAACCGTGTTCAAGGATTTGAGGCAGGAACGGATGACTATATCGTCAAACCTTTTAGCCCGCGTGAAGTTGTTTTACGTGTGAAGGCATTGCTAAGAAGGTCGTCTCAAACATCGTATCTGAATACTGGATCTACTACAAAGGATGTTCTTGTGTATTCTCATCTATCCATTGATCATGATGCGCATAGAGTGACAGCTGATGGCAAAGAAGTCAGCCTCACGCCGAAGGAATATGAACTTTTATACTTTTTGGCGAAAACCCCGGATAAAGTTTATGATCGGGAGAAGCTCCTAAAAGAAGTGTGGCAATATGAATTCTTTGGTGATCTGAGAACGGTGGATACCCACGTGAAAAGACTTCGAGAAAAACTGAATAAAGTGTCACCAGAAGCTGCGAAAAACATCGTGACTGTATGGGGTGTTGGGTATAAATTTGAGGTCGGCGCTGAATGAAGCTGTGGAAAAGTGTCGTAGGAAAGCTATGGTTAACCATTCTCTTCCTCGTCCTGATTGTTTTATCTATTTTAACAGTGCTTCTTTTAGAATTCATTGATAATTATCATGTTGAAGAAGCAAAGTCTGATTTAACACAAATGGCAAACAAAGTAGCGGTCTTTTTAGAAAGCCATGAGGATCAATCGCTTGCAAGGTCCATTACATCTGAGCTTGCTGACAAATTGACGAGTATTGCGATTATTCAAGAGGATGGACTAGAATGGTATTCGTCTGAAAAAGGCGGAAATCTTCCTGCGATAACAAAGGAACAAATTGTAGCGGATAAAGAGTTGAATCAAGCACTGAAAGAGCGAAAAAAAATCAGTAAACGTGCAGGAAATCAGAAGGATGAACGAATTGTAGTAGGTGTTCCTTATGGGGCGAACGAAAAAAAAGGCATGGTTTTTCTTTCTCAGTCACTCCTCGCTGTAGAACAGACAACCAAACATACGACGCGTTATATCTTTTTAGCAGCAGGAATAGCGATTGTTCTTACCACAATATTCGCTTTCTTCTTATCTACACGTGTCACCTATCCTCTGAGAAAGATGAGAGAGGGAGCACAAGATTTGGCAAAAGGGAAATTTGATACAAAGATCCCTATTTTAACGCAAGATGAAATTGGAGAACTGGCCATCGCCTTTAATCAAATGGGGAAGCAGCTTAAATTCCATATTACAGCCTTAAATCAAGAAAAGGAGCATTTGTCCAATATTCTTAGCAGTATGGCGGATGGCGTCATCACCATCAATATTGATGGAACGATCCTCATGACAAATCCTCCTGCTGAAAGGTTCTTGCAGGCTTGGTATTATGAGCAAAATATGAAGATCAAAGACGGAGATGAACTTCCGCCAGAAGCACGAAATCTCTTTCATACAGCCGTCAGCACGGAAAAAGAGCAAATGATCGAAGTAACATTGCAGGGACGTACATGGGTTCTTCTCATGTCTCCTCTCTATAATCAGCAGGATGTTAGGGGAGCGGTTGCGGTGCTTCGAGATATGACAGAGGAACGAAGACTTGATAAGCTAAGAAAAGACTTCATTGCTAATGTCAGTCATGAACTTCGTACACCAATTGCTATGCTACAAGGATATAGTGAGGCCATTGTAGATGACATTGCCGGATCAGAAGAGGAAAAGAAAGAAATTGCGCAAATTATCTATGACGAATCACTGCGAATGGGGCGTCTTGTCAATGACCTTCTGGATCTAGCGCGGATGGAAGCTGGTCATATTACGCTTAATCTTGAATCAACTGATACAGAAGAGCTAATTGAGAAAATCTACCGCAAGTTTCTTGGGATTGCGAAAGAAAAACAAATCAATCTCACGTATGAGATTCAAGTGAAAGAACCACACTTTGTATACGATCCAGATAAGATTGAGCAGGTTTTTACCAATCTCATTGATAATGCCATTCGGCATACACCAAAGGGGGGAGAGGTTCACTTTTCGGTTCAATCGGTGGAGAACGGGTTGAAGATGGATGTAAAAGATTCGGGAAGTGGAATTCCCGAAGAGGACCTGCCATTTATTTTCGAACGGTTCTATAAAGCTGATAAAGCAAGAACAAGAGGACGTTCTGGTACTGGACTCGGTCTTGCGATTGTAAAGAACATCATAGAGGCACATCAAGGCTCGATTCATGCTCACAGTAAAGCCGGTACAGGTACACATTTCACCTTCTATATTCCGAGAAAAAAGCAGGAACTCGTCTAATCTTGTTAAATGAGAAACACTTCTTTTCGAAAGAAAATGAAGTGTTTTTTCTATTTGCATATTTTTAAGGAGAAGTTAAACAAAAACCCATATCAAAATTGTTGAACTTGTAATATATTTGTCATAAAGTTGTAATGTAACGTTTTGTAAGAGTCACTCGACAAAAATAAGTGAACGGAGGGGTTTCCTATGCATGAAACCTTTCAAAAAATATATGATTCGTACCATCAAGATTTGTTCCAGTTTTTATTTTATATGGTAAAAGATAAAAATCAGGCAGAGGATCTCGTTCAGGAGGTTTACATTCGGGTACTTCACTCATATGAAACTTTTGAAGGAAGAAGCAGTGAGAAAACATGGCTGTTTTCAATTGCAAGGCATGTGGCAATAGACTGGTTTCGCAAACAGCAAACCATTAGACAACGGGTGCTAGGCACGTTTGATTGGGATAAGCAGGATGTGAAAGATCCAGACTTGCTCCCAGATGAATTGGCTGTAAAGGATGAAAATGTAAAAGAAATCTATGCCGTACTTGATCATTGCACCATTGATCAAAGGGCTGTCATCATTTTAAGGTTTATCCAGGGCTACTCAATCATCGCGACGGCAAAGACGCTAAAGTTCTCGGAAAGCAAAGTCAAAACAACTCAGCACCGAGGCCTGAAAGTGCTCCGAAAACATATGGAGCTTTTGAAGGAGGAGCTATTGAATGAAAACGAACAGGTCCGATTGGAGCGAAGAACGAATCAAGGTGTTACTAAGTCAGCTTCCAAAGGTGGAGGACAACCGTTCATCTAAGCAGATTTACCAGAAGATGCTGATGGCAAGCGGGAAAAAGAAGAGAAGTGTCATATGGATTGGTCCAGCGGTGGCAACCGTTGTGGTTTTATTTATGGCGTTTTTGATTTCTCCTCATTTATTTAAGCCATCTGCTCACGATATGAAGAAAGTGAAAATGGAATCAAATGCTGACAAAGGGCAGGTGAATGCGACACTAGAGGCAGTAAAAAACACAAATGAGCCCTTACATGTTGTTTCAGCAGCTGACCAACATAAGTATATGACGATTGCATACATAGATGAATCCACTTCTCAAGTTGTCCCGATTAGTATTGGAAAAGAAAATCAAAACGACAATGTGCAGGCAATGGTGAGCACATATGAAAAGGTGCAACTGCCGGAAATGATCAAGCCTCTTCAATCTTATATGGATATGGTGGATATTAGTGAAAAAGGGGATACGTTGGTCTTTCAGCTAAAAAATGATTTGTCTCTTGATACATTAAAAGAAGCCAACCGATTTAAAGACATGGTAAAAGAAACGCTAAAATGGAGTCAATATAAGCAAGTACAGGTCAAGTCAGTCAAAGGCTCTCATCTCCAATTGAGTGAACATGGAAGCATTGGCACCATTTCAATTGATAAACAAACAAAGCACGCTTATTACCTATTAGAGAATCAGAGCGGGACATTTTTGGTGCCTTCAAAAAGTCATTATCCATCTTATAAAGCTGCGATTGAGGCCATGAAGCAGGGAAGTGATTCAGGACTTGATCCATTAATTAAAGAAGAAGTTATTAAAGAAGTGACATCGACAGGAAAACATGTGACCATCACGTTTGGAGCATCAGGGCAATTAACAGACTCAATTGATCATATTCTACTCATTGAAGGTCTTCTGCTCACAGCGAAAGATTTTGGTTTTACAGATGTCACGATTCAACATGCAGGGACAGATCAAGTAGGACCATATGAATTAAAGGAACCAATAGAGGTGCCGGCTCTGCCAAATCCAGTTGTCATTAAAGAACGTTAAAGGGCGCAAAATATTGCGTTCTTTTTAGATGTATAGAAAAGGTCATCCTTGCTGTATACTAAGCTGTCATGAAAAGAACCTCAAAGAAAGGGAAGTCACTGATGAAAAGGTATTGCTTCATATGTGCCAGCTATTTCTTTCTCTTGATCTTATCGCCATTTGCACATGCACAGAACACAACCGAATGGGTGGAACCAGTTAAAGGAGAAGTCACCGATTTGTTTGGGACAAGAGGTGGTTCGCATAAGGGATTAGACATTGCTGCGCCAGAAGGAGAATCCATTATGGCTACGGGCGACGGTGTGGTCACTCGTTCCTATGTATCTGCGACATATGGAGAAGTCGTGTTTATTCAGCACCCAAATGGGTATGAAACCGTCTATGCCCATTTACACAAGCGGTTTGTTAAAAGCGGAGACCATGTACAAGCAGGACAGCTGATTGGCATCATTGGCAACACAGGGGCCTCTAGGGGCACTCATTTGCATTTTGAGGTGCACCGAGGCAATTGGTCAGTAAACAAAGAAGATGCGGTAGATCCGCTCAAAATCATCGCACTGGATCGTTTTCAAGAGCGAGCCCTTCATGTAAATGGACATGAAAAAAGTACATACGTCATTAAACAAGGGGATACCCTCTGGTCGATTGCTAAAGCACATCAGATGACCGTTGATCAATTGAAGAAAATCAATGAGCTACAAAGTCACTTAATTCGAACGGGAGACCGTTTAATGATTTCAACAAAATAAACCTCATGCTTTTGCATGAGGTTTCAGACCGTAGACAAACCCCACCTTTACTTCAAGTAAAAGTGGGGTTTTCACTTATTTTGATAAAATTTATCAGTTGTCTTACGCTGGACATGGTCCTTTCCATGTCCAGTTTGCTAGCTTTTTG
>NZ_JBAWSW010000020.1:0-48344 GCF_037104745.1 Bacillus sp. FJAT-53060 | reverse complement strand
GTTATCGAGAACTTCTTCGGTATCTTAAAGTCTGAATTTCTATACCTAAAAGAATTTGAGGACATCGAACACTTCAAGCAAGAACTTGAACAATATATTGATTACTACAATCACACACGTATAAAGACGAAACTAAAAGGCATGAGTCCGATACAATATCGAACTCATGCCTCGAAAGCTGTCTAATAAATACCGTGTCTAACTTAAGGGGGTGCACTTCAAATTCGGTTTTTTTTGTTTGTCCTCTCATGTGATTGTCCATACTGATATCAAAAGGGGGCAGTCATATGAAAATGTCAGTGTGGACGATCATGATTTGTTTGACCTTTCTTGTATCAGCATGTCATGCACCGCCGAAAAAAGAAACGACAGAAGAGAGCCGTGAAGCTGCAGCATCTAAGCAAGCGCCAATCACCACTTCATTGATCAATGAAAGTGGGCGAAAAATAGGAAGCATCGAAGTAAGGGAATCTTTTGCAAATGGACTCGATTTACATGTGAAAGCGAAAGGATTACCGCCAGGGCCTCACGGTTTCCATATTCATGAGACAGGTATATGTGAAACGCCGGATTTTGAAACGGCAGGTGCCCATTTTAATCCAACGCATAGGGAGCATGGCTTTGACAACCCAAAGGGGCATCATGCTAGTGATATGCCTAATTTAGAGGTGGGAGCAGATGGTCAAATTGATGTTGTCGTCAATGTACCAGATATAACCTTAAAGGGGGGTCCGAATCAATTGTTAGATCAAAACGGACGAAGCTTTATCATCCATGCAGAAGCAGATGATTACTTAAGCAACCCTTCTGGAAACTCTGGTAAACGCATTGCTTGCGGAGCGATCACAAAAGAAATGGGAAAATAACAGATGAAGAACCTTTATGTATTGAGTGCATAAAGGTTTTTTTAGTATACTTGTTGAGGAAAATGTTCGAAGAGAGGAATTAATCATATATGTTTAAACAATCACTCCCAGAAGAAATTCAAGCAATGATCGAAGCGAAAGCAAAGGTTCTAGAAGAAGAATTTCGTCCGCTCATCGGAACAGGTGGTTATGAATCACAGGATACTTCTATCATTCAAGATGCCATGATTGCGCTTGCGCTAGGAAAAAACGTCCTTTTAAAAGGGCCGACTGGCTCGGGTAAAACAAAACTAGCAGAAACCTTGTCCGCTTTCTTTAAACAGCCGATGCACAGTGTGAACTGCTCGGTTGACCTTGATGCAGAAAGCTTAATTGGCTATAAAACCATCCATAATGATGGTCAGGCCGCTTCTATTGAATTCATTGAAGGACCCGTTACAAAAGCGATGAAAAAAGGCCACCTTTTATATATTGATGAAATCAACATGGCCAAACCGGAAACACTACCTATTTTAAATGGTGTACTCGACTACCGAAAAATGATGACAAACCCATTTACAGGTGAAGTCGTCAAAGCAAAAGAAGGCTTTGGTGTTATTGCGGCAATCAATGAAGGGTATGTTGGTACAGTGCCTTTAAATGAAGCGCTGAAAAACCGTTTTGTCGTCATTGATGTTCCTTACATTGGCGGCGGTATTTTAAAAGGCGTGCTACAATCTCAGTCGGTTTTAAAGGATGAGCGGTTAATCGATCAATTCGTACAGCTCTCATCAGATCTCATTACACAAGCACACAATGGACAGGTTAGTGAAGAAGCAGCTTCCATCCGTGCGCTCTTAGATACATGTGATCTTGCGCAATATATCCCGCCGCTTCGTGCAGTTGAACGAGGGATTGTTGAAAAGCTAGAAGATCACCGGGAAAAAGCAGCGGTAAGAAATATCGCCCAAACATTATTCGAGTGAGGTTTTGACTTTTGAAATTCATCAAATTTAATGACAGCAGAATCGATTCATTTCTATTGATGGAATTAACGGATTTAGCCAAAACGTTAGCGAAAAGTGATGATGTAGAACTTGAATACGGTGTGCAATCCTACTATGAACCTTTTGAAAAGAAAATTTTCATCAGCCATTTTTGGGATGATCGTAAACAAGAAGACATGATAGCAGGGCTGAAAAGTGATGTTTTTTTGCGCGCAGTAGGGACAGTGCATAGTGATCTTACTGTGTTTGAGGACATCATCCGCTATGCTCACACACTATCAATTCCTGATGTATGTAAACAATTGTTTATGCTGTTTGAAGATATCCGGATTGAAGAACGGATTAAACGTGACCGCCCAGGAACAAAAAAGGTATTTAAACGTAGAAGAGAGCTTTACAGGCGTCACTTTAAGACGCAATTAACCATTAACCAAGAACGAAGCATTTTAACAGACGCATTGTTTTGTGCGATTTATGTGAAGCTGACAACTGATTCACCGTTAGAAGAGATTCCACCCCTTCACGAACGGATCAACCCAATGATACCGTTTATAGAATCGAGCCTTGAACGTGTCTATGAAGCAGGCTCAACATCTGACATCGCCACAATTGTGAAAGAATTGACCGAAGGCTTTGATGAGCTTCTTGAAAAAGATATGCTGAATACATACTTTTTCTTCCCGGAATTGGACTATGAAAAAGCGGCAAAAGAACCGCTGTTCCATGACTTAAAAAGAAAACCTAAAATAAGTGAGGACATCAAAGTTGACCGGGAAAAAGATGGGGATGAAGACATCCACCAAGAATATATGGAAGTTTGGCATAGAGAAACTGAAGCGCCATCAAAAAGCTTTCTTCAATTTGATTTAGAGCACGGCGGTAAAAGTGATCTCGGTAAGGATGCGGCAAGAGAAGGTGATGATGGAGATCAGGCGTTTGGAACTGTTCAAGGCTCTGCAAAACAAACACATCGAAAAGACTATTCAAAGCTTGAAGCACTAGAAGAGGCTAATGGGGAAGAAAGCGGAGTAGATGCTCATGAAAATGGAAAAGAGAACAAATATGCGTTTCCGGTGATGACTTCACCAGAGCCTCCAGTTCCAGAGCAAATAGATGTGTACAAGCAGTATGCAAAGGCGATAAAACCTTATCAAAAACAGTTAAAGCAAATGATTCAAAAAACACTAGAGCATAAAAAATCATGGCCAAAAACCGACCTTCATGCAGGACGTCTCAGTAAAAAGCTTGTCCGCTATTTTACAGAGTCTAACCCGCGTCTTTTCTATAAAAAACAGGCACCATCTTCTCAAATTGATGCTGTTTTTACCTTATTAGTTGACTGTTCTGCGAGCATGTTTGACAAGATGGATGAGACGAAAAAAGGGATTGTTCTTTTTCATGAAGCGTTAAAATCAGTTCAAGTACCGCACCAAATTGTTGGGTTCTGGGAAGATACAAACGACGCAACAGAAACAAGTCAGCCGAACTATTTCAACACAGTCGTGTCTTTCAAAGATTCTTTATTTGATGCAGGGCCTTCCATTATGTCACTTGAGCCAGAAGAGGACAACCGAGATGGCTATGCGATTCGCCAAATGACAAAAATGATTTTGAAACGAAGAGAAGAACAAAAATTTCTCATTGTGTTCTCAGACGGGGAACCAGCCGCATTCAGCTACGAGCAAAATGGGATCGTAGATACGCATGAAGCGGTTCTTGAAGCGAGGAAAAAGGGAATTGAGGTCATCAATGTGTTTTTATCCAATTCACCGATTGAAGAAGCGCAGATGAAAACCATTCAAGATATGTATGGCAAGTTCAGCATTTTTGTACCAGATGTCGATACATTACCAGATGTCTTATATCCATTACTGAAGAAACTGCTGTATAAAAGCATTGGGGCATAAGGTTTTGTTTTGCCCCTTTCTTCAAATTATTTTTCGGAATGATTTAAATTCTTTGTTTTTCTTTGAATTTTTTATCTTTAATTTAACAAAGAATGTAGAAAGTAATCCGAAACAGTGGTAAAATATTATTGGAAGCGTTTTATTACATAAATTTGGTCATTATGTTCTGGAAGTTATATCGAGATAGTGTTCAATCACTTGATGATCAAAGTTGGGGGTAGTGTTCAAAATGTTTCAAAATGATGTGAAACAACCGTTGAGTTGGGAAGAATTTCATGGTCCGAACCTCGGCTACGTGCTCGAGCTCTATGATCAATATGTCCAGGATCCTACTAGTGTTGATGAAGATCTAAGAGGCATATTTGATGAACTTGGTGCACCACCGAGTGAAATGAAGGAGGAAATTAGGAAAAAAGAAAATAGCGTAGTTACTTCTGAACAAATCCAAAAGATAGCATCAGTCGTTAAACTGGCAGAAGACATCAGAACGTATGGCCATTTAAATGCTTCCGTCAATCCTCTTCGTAAAGAAAAGGAATTACAAGAGCTGTTTCCTTTAAAGGATTACGGTTTAACAGAAGAAGATGTCAGGGATATTCCGATATCGATTATTAGTGCAAATGCACCAAAAAACATTTCAAACGGCATAGAAGCCATTAACCATTTGAGAAATACGTATAAGCGTACCATTTCATTTGAGTTTGATCATGTTCATGACTTCGAAGAACGAAACTGGCTCTTAAACTCGATCGAATCTGGTGAACTATTTATGAAAAAGCCAGCGGATAAACTGGTTTCTGTATTCAAAAGATTAACAGAAGTCGAGAATTTTGAGCAGTTCCTTCATAAAACATTTGTTGGACAAAAGCGTTTTTCTATAGAAGGATTAGACGCACTTGTTCCAGTACTTGATGAAATTATATCAGAGTCTGTTACACAAGGGACTTCAAATATTAACATTGGAATGGCACATAGAGGTCGTTTAAATGTATTAGCACATGTTTTAGGAAAGCCATATGAGATCATTTTCTCAGAATTCCAGCATGCGCCAAATAAAGAGCTTGTTCCATCTGAGGGCTCTATTGGGATCAGCTACGGATGGACAGGGGATGTCAAGTACCATCTTGGGGCTGACCGTCAAATTAAAGATGAAGATACAAAGAGTGCGAGAGTCACCCTTGCCAATAACCCAAGTCACTTGGAATTTATTGACCCGATTATTGAAGGAAGCACACGTGCCGCTCAGGAATCGCGTACTCAAAAAGGCTATCCAGTACAAGACGTTGAAAAGGCGCTAGCCATCTTAATTCATGGTGATGCTGCATTTCCTGGAGAAGGAATTGTAGCAGAAACATTAAATTTAAGCCAATTGGTCGGCTATCAAGTGGGTGGAACAATCCATATCATTGCAAACAATATGATTGGGTTTACCACTGAAAGCAATGAGTCTCGTTCAACGAAATACGCGAGTGACCTTGCAAAAGGCTTTGAGATTCCAATTGTTCACGTCAATGCAGATGATCCAGAAGCATGTTTAGCGGCTGTTCAGCTAGCTGTAGAATACCGTAAACGCTTCAAGAAGGATTTCTTAATTGACCTGATTGGTTACCGCAGATACGGTCATAACGAAATGGATGAGCCTTCTACGACTCAGCCAATGCTATACGATGCGGTCCGAAAGCATAAAACCGTTAAGAATATCTTTGCGGATAAGCTTGTCACAGAGGGCCTTCTGTCAAAAGAACAAAGAGAAGAAATCGAGCAGGCTGTGACGGCAAAAATAGAAGAAGCCTATAAAAAAGTGCCTTCAAAGAAAGAACATACGATTCAAGAAATCGAACTGCCAGAGCCAGTATCTAATGGTTTCCCAGCAGTTGACACATCAGTAGAATTTGATGTATTGAGAAAGCTGAATGAAGAATTGATTAGCTGGCCGAAAGATTTCCAAGTATTTGGTAAGCTAAAACGGATCCTTGAAAAACGTGCAAAGGTGTTTACAGATGCCCGTAAAGTGGAGTGGTCACTTGGGGAAGCACTGGCATTTGCATCTATATTAAAAGACGGTACGCCAATTCGAATGACTGGACAGGATTCAGAGCGAGGCACATTTGCTCAAAGAAACCTTGTTCTTCACGACAGCCAAACGGGAGATGAATTTATTGCTCTTCATGAACTGAGTGATGCTAATGCTTCATTTACAGTTCATAACAGTCCACTCTCGGAAGGCTCTGTCATTGGATTTGAATATGGTTATAATGTCTATTCTCCTGAAACATTGGTGATTTGGGAAGCTCAATTTGGAGACTTCGCAAATGCGGCTCAAGTGTATTTTGATCAATTTATTTCAGCAGGTCGCGCAAAATGGGGACAAAAATCAGGTCTTGTGATGCTCTTACCACATGGATATGAAGGACAAGGTCCAGAACATTCAAGTGGAAGAACAGAGCGCTTCCTGCAATCAGCTGCTGAGAATAACTGGACAGTGGCGAACCTGACAAGTGCAGCGCAATACTTCCATATTCTTAGAAGACAGGCGAAAATGCTGCTTCGTGAAGAGATTCGTCCGCTTGTCATTATGACACCGAAGAGCCTGCTTCGTAACCCGAACACATTATCTGAAGTCAAAGAATTAACGGATGGAGAGTTCCGTGCAGTTCTTGAACAGCCAGGACTTGTGCATGATCATGAAAAAGTATCACGCCTCGTTCTATCCAGCGGGAAGGTATCGATTGATATTAGTGATCGTTTTACTCAAATGGAAGAGCCGAAAGATTGGATTCATATTGCTAGAGTGGAACAACTATATCCATTCCCAGCTAAAGAAATTAAAGCAATTTTAACGAAACTGACGAACTTAGAAGAAATCGTATGGGTGCAAGAAGAACCACAAAATATGGGGGCTTGGGGATACATTGAGCCATATTTACGTGAAATTGCACCTGAAAAAGTAAAAGTACGTTACATCGGCCGCAGAAGACGTTCAAGTACGGCTGAGGGTGATCCAACTGTGCATAAAAAAGAACAAGAACGAATTGTATCTGATAGCTTGACTCGCAAAAACTAAGGGGGAAATGAAAAATGGCGGAAATTAAAGTACCTGAATTAGCGGAATCAATCTCGGAAGGAACGATTGCTCAATGGCTGAAGCAGCCGGGCGATTATGTTGAGCAGGGAGAATATCTGTTAGAACTTGAAACAGATAAAGTCAATGTCGAACTGACAGCTGAAGAATCTGGTGTGCTAAAAGAAGTGCTAAAAGATTCTGGTGACACTGTACAAGTTGGAGAAGTCATCGGAACCATTGTAGCAGGTGAAGCTGGCGGAAGCGAGTCCGCAGCTTTAGCACCAGCTTCGAAAGAAGAACCGGCAGCTGAACAAAAGGAAGAAGCAGCAAAAGAAGAGCCGAAATCTGGTAATGGCAGAACCATCGCTTCTCCTGCAGCTAGAAAACTAGCACGGGAGAAGGGGCTAGACTTATCTGAGATTCCAACCGTAGATCCGCTGGGCAGGGTACGAAAGCAGGATGTGGCTTCTTATCAAAAGAATGAAGCGCCTGCAAGTGCACCGAAAGCCGCGCCAAAAGCAAATGCTTCAGTGCAAAATGATCAAGCAGGGAAACCAGTTGAGCGTGAAAGAATGTCACGCCGGAGACAAACGATTGCTAAACGCTTAGTTGAAGTTCAACAAACGGCTGCGATGCTGACGACATTTAATGAAGTCGATATGACAGCTGTGATGGACCTAAGAAAGCGTCGTAAAGATGCCTTTTTTGAGCAAAATGATGTGAAACTTGGCTTTATGTCCTTCTTCACAAAAGCAGTTGTAGCAGCACTGAAAAAATATCCGCTTCTCAATGCAGAAATCCAAGGTGATGAGCTTGTCATTAAGAAATTCTATGATATCGGCATCGCTGTCGCTGCCAATGAAGGACTCGTTGTACCGGTTGTCCGTGATGCAGACAGATTGTCATTTGCAGGGATTGAAAAAGAAATTGGTCATCTTGCGAAAAAAGCAAGAGATAACAAGTTGTCTCTCAATGAGTTACAAGGTGGATCATTCACGATCACAAACGGAGGAACATTTGGTTCTCTTCTTTCAACACCGATTCTAAACAGCCCTCAAGTTGGTATTTTAGGGATGCATAAAATTCAACTTCGTCCTGTTGCGATTGATGAAGAACGTTTTGAAAACCGTCCAATGATGTATTTAGCTCTTTCTTACGACCACCGTATTGTTGATGGAAAAGAAGCAGTTGGATTCCTTGTCACCATTAAAAGCCTACTTGAAGATCCTGAGCAGCTATTGCTTGAAGGATAATGATTAAAATAAGAAGCTAGCACCTATTATGGTGCTAGCTTCTTTTGATGAAGCAATAAGTGGAATATGTCCAAATTTTAGACAAATCACTTCGTTGAAATTTCACAAATTTGGGGTTAAAATGAAATGAAGACTTATCATTTAGTCATCAGATGACCAGATATGAATCAAAGTGGAACAAAAGAAAGGAAGTTCGCGGATGAAAGTCAGTTTATTCGTCACCTGTTTAATTGACACAATGCAGCCAAATGTAGGAAGGGCGACAGTCGAGGTGTTAGAGCGCCTCGGTGTTGAAGTGGAATTTCCAGAAGCACAAGTGTGCTGCGGGCAGCCAGCCTTTAACAGCGGCTATACAAAAGAAACGATCAAAGCAGCGAAAAACATGATCAAAGCCTTTGAATCAGCTGAATATGTCGTGACACCATCAGGTTCTTGTAAGGCGATGTTTTTAGAGTATCCTCATCTTTTGAAAGAAGATCCAGTGTGGTCAGCCCAGGCTGAGGGGCTTGCTGCGAAAACCTATGAATTAACGGAATTTATTGTTGATATTTTACACGTGACAGATGTAGGTGCGAGTCTGAAAGGAATAGCAACCTACCATACCTCCTGCCATATGACGAGACTGCTAAGAATTAAGGAAGCGCCATTCACATTGTTGTCAAATGTCAAAGATTTGACGATTGAACCATTGCCTCGTTCAGAAAATTGCTGCGGATTTGGAGGAACCTTTTCAGTGAAAATGACACCCATTTCTGAGCAAATGGTCGACGAAAAAGTACAAAGTATAGAGGAAGCAGGCGCTGATTATATCATTGGTGCTGACTGTGGATGCCTGCTGAATATTGGTGGAAGGCTGAACCGTCTTGAAAAACCAATCAAAGTGATGCATATCGCAGAAGTATTAAATAGCCGCTGACGCTAAGAGGGGGAACGGCACATGAGTATGAAAATTGGAGAGAAGGCCTTTAAAGAGCGAATCGGGGAAGGCTTAGAAGACGCTGTCATGAGAGGAGCTGTTTCTTCGGCACAGGAGCGCCTGTATAAAAGGCGGTTGGCTGCAAGCGAAGAGCTTGGCAACTGGGAAAAATGGCGTGAACTTGGCGAGGAGATCAGGCAGCATACACTGGCCCATCTTGATGACTACTTATATCAATTAAGCGAGAGCGTGAGTGAACGCGGAGGCCATGTCTTTTTTGCAAAAACAAAGGAAGAGGCATCAGCGTATATTCAAGAGGTGGCACAAAAAAAAGCGGCCAAAAAGATCGTCAAATCAAAATCTATGGTCACAGAAGAAATTGAAATGAATCAAGCACTTGAAGAGATCGGCTGTGAGGTAGTTGAAAGCGATCTTGGTGAATATATTCTGCAAGTAGACGATCATGAATCGCCTTCGCATATCGTGGCACCTGCTCTTCATATGACAAAAGAGCAAATACGGGAAGTGTTTCACGAAAAGCTTGGATATGACATGTCAGACACCCCTGAAGATATGACGAGCTTTGTGAGAGCGATATTACGAGAAAAATTCCTCGAAGCCGATATTGGCGTGACCGGCTGTAATTTTGCTGTGGCGAACACAGGCTCAATTTGTCTTGTGACAAATGAAGGGAATGCGGATTTCGTCACTGCTATACCAAAGACACATATAGCAGTCATGGGGATGGAGCGGCTTGTTCCAACGATGGAGGAGCTTGATGTCCTTGTTGGACTTTTGTGCAAAAGCGCAGTCGGTCAAAAATTAACAAGTTATATCTCCGTCGTGGGGCCAAAAGGAGAAGGAGAGGTCGATGGGCCAGAAGAGTTTCATTTGGTCATTGTTGATAACGGGAGGTCAAATATATTAGGTACACCTTTTCAGCCTGTTCTGCAATGTATTCGGTGTGCAGCTTGTATTAATGTATGCCCAGTTTATCGGCATGTTGGCGGACATGCGTACGGATCGATTTATCCGGGTCCGATTGGCGCTGTTCTCTCGCCACTTCTTGGCGGCTATGATGACTACAAAGAGCTTCCCTTTGCATCAAGCTTGTGTGCAGCCTGTACGGAAGCTTGTCCCGTGAAAATTCCACTTCATGAATTATTAGTCAAACATAGACAAGTCATCGTTGAAAAAGAGGGGATAGCGCCCAAAGCTGAAATGATGGCCATGAAAATGTTTGGAATGGGGGCATCGACTCCCAGCGTGTATCAATTTGGAACAAAGGTAGCCCCTGCTTTGATGAATCGTATGGCCTCAAATGGACGGATTTCAAAAGGAATGGGTCCTTTAAAGAATTGGACAGATATTCGCGACCTGCCAGCTCCAAGTAAAGAGAGATTTCGAGATTGGTTTAAAAAGAAACAAAAGGAGGAGCGGGAATGAAAGGAAGCATTTCTCATCGAGATTCGTTTTTAGCTCATATCCAGCATCAATTAGGCAAAGGTCCCTCTCTATCTATC
This sequence comes from Bacillus sp. FJAT-53060, assembly GCF_037104745.1. Taxonomy (NCBI): domain Bacteria; kingdom Bacillati; phylum Bacillota; class Bacilli; order Caryophanales; family Bacillaceae; genus Bacillus; species Bacillus sp. FJAT-53060. The sequence continues at coordinate 37,829 of NZ_JBAWSW010000020.1, read as the reverse complement.
CAGCGTCCGGTATGGAAACATCAAGTACATTGGGAAACAAACGGGCTTCTGTCTAAAGAAGAATTGGTGGAGCAATTAAAGAAGCAATGTCAACAAATTCACACAAGAGTGATTGAAACAACGCCGCAGGAAGCGCCGTCTGCATTATGCTCAATAATGGCAGAGTATGGAGAGGGTGAAGTGATGACTTCAAGCGATAGCCGTTTTGGTCAATATGGATTTCACCCTATGTTTGTCGGCTTGCAAAAAGAAGGCATCGCAGTCACTAGCTGGGAAGCAGATGCTTCAAGGTACGAAAATATAAGGCAGGCAGAAAAAGCGAAATATGCAGTTGTGTTCAGTGATTACACACTTGCAGAATCAGGAACGGTTGTTGTTTCATCCCATCAAGGTCAAGGAAGAGCACTTCATTTTTTACCAATGATGTATATTGTGTGTATAGAAAAGAGCACGATTGTTCCACGAATGATTCAGGCCGTTTCGGCTTTCAATCGGTCGGTAGAAGAGAGGGAGCAGCCAAAAGGAGCCATTCATTTTATATCAGGTCCGAGTAATTCTGCCGATATTGAAATGAATTTAGTGGTTGGTGTTCATGGTCCGTTTCGAGCCGTTTATCTACTAATAGATAATGAATCAGGGCTTTCATAAGTTTTAAAAATCATCTTGCCGCTTGTGATTTCAATTATGGCCATTTCGTTTTCTTCTATTATTGTCAAATGGTCGAGTGCTCCTGTCTCTATTTTAAGTGATGGCAACAAAAAAATCCGGTTAATCCCCGGATTTTTTACTCTTTTAAATTGTTTTTTTTAATCACTTCGTTTAATCTAGCTTCGACTTTCTTAAATTCCAATCGTTTTCTTTTGAGCATTCGAAACGCAATAACAATGAATGTCACAATAAAAGCAATGAATAGAAGCGAAAACACTTGAAATATGATATCTCCAATGTTGAATGCTACATTTTCTCCATTAGACACGAGATAGTCCTCCCTTTATATCTATATATTACTATAATAAACAAAAGGTTGATATTTATCCATAATTTATTTGTAATGGTAAAAATATTATTCATTATAGGAGAACCAATATGAGAACTTTAGTCTATTTACGAGGTCTCCCAGGTGTAGGTAAGTCAACGTGGATCATAGCAAGGCTTAGAGCCATTTCCTTTAAATCCATCTGTTGACCCAGCCCCCGCAGTTATCAATCAATGGAAAACCGGAAATTACAAGCAAACAGGTCATAAAGTCTGGTCTTTATTATTTGATTTACTCACAGCCCGAATAGATGCGGGACCTTTACTGTGATTAATGCAACACATGTTACAAGTAAGTCGATTTCTCAATAGAAATCATTAGCCACTACGTATTGTTACAGGGTATATATTTCACGCAAGTGCCACTTGACACAGCTTTATTACAAAAAATAGTATAAAGCGTCGGCTGACCTATGAAAAAGCGCCATTTTCTGAAGTGAAAAGACTAAGTGAACAAATCGAAATGCCATGCAAGCAGAAAGTAGCTGCGTTTCATGGTTGGACATCTTTCAATAAATGGTATCAGTCCGTATCTCATGATGACTCGATCAAAGAAGAGGGATATGTCATTATTGAGCTGCGATTACATTCGAGTAAAGCGAAGCTACTCAATTGCATAATGATGGAATAAATGCATAGTCTAAAAAAGAGTCTTTTCTAAGAAAAGGCTTTTTTTCATGAAATGGAAAGGTGGAATCTTAAATGCCTGATTATATCGAAGTGATTGTTCGGACGATGTTTGCTTTTGCTATTTTATTTGGCGGAGCTCGTCTTCTTGGAAAGCAAACCATTGCGCAAATGAATATTTTTGATTTTATTGCAGCTATCAGCTTAGGTTCAATTGCGGCGAACCTTGCGTTTAATACCACGCTTCCGCTTCATCACACGACGATCTCTTTTCTGTCACTTGTTATCATTATTTATGTCATTTCTTTGCTTGCTTTAAGAAGCCGGAAGATGAGAGGATTTATGGCCGGTAAACCAACGCTTGTGATACAAAGTGGCAAAATTCTTGAAGACAATATGAAGGGCATGAGATATACACTTGATTATTTAAACCAGCAGCTCAGAGAAAAAGGTGTGTTTGATATTAGTGAAGTTGAATTTGCGATGATTGAAACAGATGGGCATATGTCAGTGAAAAAATATCCTTCATTTGAAAATGTAACGCGAAAGGATATTAATTTGTGGATGAAGGCAGAGCGTTACATGCCAATTGAAGTCATCATGGACGGAAAGCTCATTTTGAAGAACATCCATGAAAACCAATTATCGGAGCAATGGGTACATGAAGAACTTCAAAAAAGGCAGCTGACCTTACAAGACATTGTATACGCCGTGCGTGCCAGTAATGGGAGCTTATATATTGATACATATGACGATGACATTCATTCTCCAATCGATCAGGAATGAATGTGTAGGGCCCATGTCACCCCCGCGTCACGAATTTGACAATATTTATAAGCCTTTTGGATGCATACTGACTAAGTATCATTTCTCAATTATTATTATTTTTAGAAAATGTAGTGACGGAGCAAAATAAGTATGTTTAAGTAAAATAGAAGAAACTAAAATATTAATATAATATGTCTCATGCGGAATGAACATTCATTCCTAATCATTAAGAGGAGAGGATGAAATGCCATTAGCTAATGATAAACAGGAGCAGATCATGAAGGCTTCACTTGATTTATTTATTGAACGAGGATTTGATGGCACTACGATGCCAATGATTTCAAAAAATGCCAATGTTGGAGCGGGAACCATTTACCGGTATTTCGATAGCAAAGAAGCGCTCGTGAATATATTGTACCAGCGAAGCCTTACAGCATTTATCGACAAAATGAATACAAACAGTCCAGATCCAAAAGCAAGTATCAGGGCTTATTTCAAGCATATCTTTTATTGCTTGGTTCTGTTTACAAAGGAGAATCCAAGTGGTCTTTATTTCTTAGAAATTGATAAACGGTCACATTACTTAGATGATACGAGTAAAGAAAAAATGCAGCATTTGTTAAATGAGCTATTTCTCATCTTTGAAGAAGGGAAGAAGGATGGGATTCATCCAAATCTCTCGGGAAGAACCATTTTATCGATTGTATTTGGTGCTTTTGTACAGCTTCATAAACAGATTCTTGCAGAGGAAATAGAGCCAACGATTGAATTTTTAGAGGAAATTGAGCAATGCTTATGGCGCGCCATTAGCGTTGCCTCATCATGAAATAAAGGGAGTGGACACATGAAACAAACATCAATCATTCCAAAACCAAAAACATACGGACCTTTAAAAAACATCCCCCTTTTAAAGAAGGGAGAGCTTGCTCAAACTTTTTGGCGTTTAGCAGATGATTTAGGGCCAATTTTTCAGTTTGAATTTACAGGTCAAACAAGTATTTTTGTTTCAAGCCATGAACTTGTTAGCGAAGTGTGTGATGAGAGCCGTTTTGATAAATACATTGGGGTTAGTCTCGACAAAGCCAGGGCATTTGCAGGGGATGGGCTATTTACTAGCTGGACAGCAGAGCCGAACTGGAAAAAAGCCCATCAAATTTTGATGCCTGCCTTTAGCCAGAAAGCAATGAAGGGCTATCACGAAATGATGCTCGATATTGCAACACAGCTTGTGCAAAAATGGCAAAGGTCAGGCCGAGATGAAGAAATTGAAGTAGCAGAAGATATGACAAAGCTCACTTTAGATACGATCGGACTATGCGGGTTTGATTTTCGGTTTAACAGCTTTTATAAGGAAAATCAGCACCCTTTTATCGAAAGCATGCTGAAAGGTTTAATTGAAGCAATGGATCAAACGAGCAGATGGCCGTTTGCAGATAAACTAATGATTAAAAGAAAAAAAGAATTTGAGCAAAATGTCGATTTTATGAAGCAGTTAGTAGATGCCATTATTAGGGAACGGAAAAACCAAGATCATACAGGCGAGGATTTACTGTCTCTCATGCTGCATGCAAAGGATCCTGAAACAGGTGAGAGATTGTCGGATGAAAATATCCGTTATCAGATCATTACTTTCTTAATAGCTGGTCATGAAACAACAAGCGGACTGCTATCATTTGCAATTTATTTCTTACTAAAAAACCCAGACAAATTAAAGAAAGCCGTTCAAGAAGCGGATGATGTGCTGCAAGGCGGACTGCCGACATATAAGCAGGTGCAAAAGCTAAGCTACACCCGTATGGTCCTAAATGAGGCACTTCGCCTCTGGCCCACAGCACCTTCTTTCTCACTTTATGCGAAAGAAGATACAGTCATCGGAGGGGAATATCCGATTAAAAAAAACCAAAGTGTCAGCGTCCTGCTTCCTAAATTACATCGGGATCAAGCGGTTTGGGGAGAAGATGCAGAAGAATTTAAACCTGAACGTTTTACGTACCCTGAAAAGATTCCGCAGCATGCCTATAAGCCATTTGGAAATGGCCAGCGTGCATGTATTGGTATGCAATTTGCACTTCATGAAGCCACCATGGTTCTGGCTATGGTGCTGCACAATCTGGAATTGATTGATCACACTTCATATGAGCTGGATTTAAAAGAATCCCTAACGATCAAGCCAAACGATTTTAAAATCAAAGTGCAGCCAAGAAAGCAGCAATTCTTTATGCCACCAACGAAAGAGGAATCGAAAAAAAGCAATGCCACTAATGAGTCAAAAGTGGCCAGTCACGGTACGCCTCTGCTTGTCTTGTATGGATCAAATCTTGGCACTGCACAGCAGATGGCCAACGAATTTGCTGAAGATGGAAAATCAAAAGGGTTTGACGTGACAACTGCACCACTTGATGACTATACCCGCCAATTACCTGAGTCAGGCGCTGTATTGATCGTGACGTCTTCATACAATGGGCATCCGCCTGACCATGCGAAACAATTTGTGGAATGGGTGACGCAGGATGAGGAGCAGGATTTATTAAACGTGACATTTGCAGTGTTTGGGTGTGGAGATCGAAATTGGGCGAGCACATATCAGCGTATCCCTCGTCTCATCGATGAATCACTTGAAAGAAAAGGAGCGAAACGTGTTGCTGATTTAGGCGAAGGCGATGCAGGCGGTGATATGGATGAGGATAAAGAAACATTCCAGAAGACTGTCTTCGAAGAGCTTGCAAAAGCATTTAATTTAACCTTGCAGGAGAAAAGTCAGGAAAAGCCAAATCTATCAATTGATTTTACGAATGAGTTAGTGGAACGTCCTGTGGCGAAAACATATGGTGCCTTTTCAGCTTTTGTATTGAGGAATCAAGAATTACAATCTGAAAAAAGTCAGCGCCAAACAAGACATATTGAACTCAAATTGCCTGAAGGGAAACAATACAAAGAAGGGGATCATATCGGGATCGTACCGAAAAATAGTGATGTGCTCGTACAGCGGGTGACCAATCGCTTTAAACTAGATCCTCAGCAGCACATTAAGCTCTCTTCTGAAAAAGACACCAGTCATTTACCATTAGATCAGCCGATTCAAATCAGAGAATTATTGGCGTCCCATGTTGAGATTCAAGAGCTTGCGACCCGTACGCAGCTAAGAGAGCTCGCAAAATATACGGTATGTCCGCCTCACCGCATTGAGCTTGAACAAATGGCAGGTGAAGCCTATCAAGAGGCCATATTAAAGAAACGAGTGAACATTCTGGATTTATTAGAACAATATGAAGCGTGTGAGCTGCCCTTTGTTCACTTTTTGGCTCTATTATCCGCTTTGAAGCCGCGTTATTACTCGATTTCTAGCTCACCAAAGGTAGATGAAAAACGGCTCAGTATCACAGTAGCTGTTGTGAAAGGCGAGGCATGGAATGGCCGTGGAGTATACGCCGGTGTCGCATCAAACTACTTATGTGGTCTACAAGAAGGAGAAGAAGTGGCTTGTTTCCTGCATGAAGCACAGACAGGATTCGAGTTGCCTCCTTCCCCTGAAACCCCAATGATCATGATCGGACCAGGAACAGGAATCGCCCCATTCAGAGGGTTTGTTCAGGCAAGGGAAGAGTGGCAGAATGAAGGAAAACAACTAGGTGAGGCTCATCTATATTTTGGCTGTCGTCATCCTCATGAAGACGACCTGTATTTTGACGACATGCAGCTTGCAACGCAAAAAGGAGTTGTCACCATTCACCGGGCCTACTCTCGTTATGATGAGCATAAAGTGTATGTCCAGCACTTGATTAAAAAGGATGGCGCCATGCTCATTGAATTACTTGACCAAGGTGCTTATCTGTATATTTGCGGGGATGGAAAAGTCATGGCACCAGATGTAGAGGCTACGCTTGTCGATCTGTATCAAACCGTGAAACAGTGTTCGAAAGAAACATCTGAAAATTGGCTGATTTCACTTTCTAATGACAATAGATATGTAAAAGATGTGTGGAGCTAACTCACAGAGAAAACCGTCGATCTGGCGGTTTTTTCTTTGTTCATAGATAGAATAGATGTTTAAAGAGACAAAACAACTAATTTCAAAATTATATATTTTGTAAAAAATGAGAATATTCTCTCATTTACTCCAATATGAAACAATTATATGATTTTAATTATAGAATAAAAAGGAGGAATATGATGAAAAATTTGAAAAAGTTAATCCCTTCTCTACTCGTTTTTGGTGCTTTAAGTGTGCCTAGTTTTGCCCAAGCCACATCGGATTCAGTAGGAACGTCTGATTATGACATGGTGACTTCTGACGGAAAGGTGATCTCTTCAGCAGACTTCCACAAAGATACGAAAGCCCCCTTATCCTTTGATCAAGTGGATGATCTTTCTTCAACTGTTGGCGAAAAAGTAAAACCACTAACTAAATATTTAAAAGACTATCAAACAAAAGTAGTCATTGGAGACGATGATAGAACAAAAGTAGAGAACACAAGAGTTGCGCCATACAATTCTATTGCTTATATAACATTTGGCGAATCTAGCTGTACTGGGACACTCATTGCCCCTAACAAAATTTTGACAAATGGACACTGTGTGTACACTACGTCGACAAGAAGTTATAGTGAAAAAGGGTCTGTATATCCAGGCATGAATGATAGCACTGCCGTGAACGGCTCAGCAAATATGACCGAATTCTATGTACCAAGCGGATATATCAATACAGGCGCGAGCCAATATGATTTTGCCGTCATTAAAACAGATACGAATATCGGAAATATGGTCGGATACAGCTCAATCCGACAGGTGACAAATCTGACTGGAACAACGATTAAAATCTCTGGATATCCAGCTGATAAAATGAGATCAACTGGTAAAGTGTCACAATGGGAAATGTCAGGTCGTGTGACAAAAGAAGATACCAATCTAGCATACTATACGATTGATACGTATAGCGGCAATTCTGGCTCTGCGATGCTAGATCAAAACCAACAAATCGTAGGGGTTCATAATGGGGGTTATTCAAACGAGACGATTAATGGCGGTCCAAAAGCTACAGAAGCCTTTGTAGAATTTGTAAACTATGCGATAGCGCAATAAAATATCGAGCATAAAGCTTGTAGACAAAGTCTACAAGCTTTTTTGTATAATAAGGGTAATAACACAATTCTGCGGGGGATGAACATGTTATCGAAACGTGAAGAAGAGAGAAGAAATCAATTAAAAGTAGTGGCTTTAGATGAATTAGTGCCTGAAGATCATTATAGTTCTGACAACGGTAGACCAAGTGTGGATCCCGTTGTTCTCATTAAAATGGTTTTGATCCAATATCTCTTTGACATTCGCTCTATGCGTCTGATTCAGTAAACTCCCTCAGCGTAAAGAAAGCAATCATAATTGTTTTTTGATACTCGTTTTCAAAAGGCATGATTAAACCTCAACAAATGAAACACTAAACTAAACATAAGTTAGATTAAATTAAAATGTATAGCCATATTTAGAATTGAGGTTAACGGGTGTAGCATATGGCTATACACTCTACATAAAAAAATATTTTTTATTGCGGGATGCCGAAAATTTGATTTGTGAGATCAATTCTTTTACATCATATGTAAAAAACATGTTAAAATTATACAAGAGATTTATTTAGAAGGGGGTAAAGGGATGTCGGGATAATTGCCTCTGTAGATGTAGCCAACACTCTCAACAAATGGTATTTACATATAAAAAAGAGGGAAGTTTCGCAAGCGGTAGAGTTGAGGGATGAGATTCAAGATAGGGAAAATGGAAGAAAATCAAGATGTTTTACTCTATTTTAATATTCTCGATTACAGATTTAAGGTGCTTATGGAAGATTTAGTAGGGCAACCAACAATAACAGAAAGTGAAAGAGTCAAAACAGATGACATGTTGAGGTTCTACTTTTATCTGTTCAAAGGAATGTATGAGAGTGCAAAGAATAACTATTCAGAAGCTCTAGCCCTGTTCAGAGTAGCTGAGGGACAATTGGACAAGGTTTATGATGAGATTGAAAAGGCTGAGTTCCATTATAAAATTGGCACACTCTACTATTTCAATAAGGTCACGCTCCTTTCTCACCATCATTTACAAACAGCAAAGGACATCTATAAGGCACATGATGGATACCGTATACAGACAATAAACTGTAATATGTTGTTGGCACTGAATTTGATTGATGATGGTAGACTAGACAAAGCTGAAAGAATCCTTTTGGAATGCGTTGATAGGCTGATTGAGAAGAATGATAAGAGATTGATAGCTTTGGCTTATTATGATCTAGGATTCCTCAAAATTCAGGATAATCAACATATAGAAGCAATTGAATACTTTAACAAAGCAATTTCCACACATGATCTAAAACAGTCATCTCCTGTTTCTTACTTACAGTGAAATTTGCAAGATCAAGTTATAAGTCAGATCAAGTGGATCAGGCAATCAGTTGGGTAATTGAGGGGAAAACCTTTTCTAAAGAACAGCAGAACACAAATTTTATTCTGAAATTCAATGTCCTTGAGAAATGTTATACAGCACCACAGGAAAATTATGAGGACATTAAGAAAGAGCTATGTTTTTTGGAAGAAAGAAAGGCATATGTTGATATTGAGGCTTTAGCTCCTGATGTTGCCTCCATATATAAAAAGTTAAATCTTTATGAAGAAAGTAACTACTTCTTGGAATTGGCTTTAAAATCTTGTACGCTTATAGGAAAGGAGGTCATATGATCATGAAAAAAATAATGATGATTATTTCTACTGCTTTGCTGATAGGTGCAATTCTTGGAATCCCTGTTCTACAACATACCCAGGCAGATGCCAAAAGTGAGACAGTTTTACTTTCCTCAAGAGGTGCAGGATCATAAAAGGTATCAATATGGTTTTAATCGACCGCTACAGATCAGCCCTGTAGGTTGAATGGTTAAAAATAGATAAAATGGATTAAAGTATAAGACTCCTTATGGTATTCTAGTAAAGAATATTTCATAAAAGGAGTCTTTTTTATATGAAAATATTAGTCAGCTGTTGAAAAAAAACCTACTCAAATGAGAAAGGGCTTTGTTGTTCATCGAATTCTAATCGCAATAAACTTTGAAATAAATGATGAATAGACACTCGATGTTCCAGGTGTTGTTTCAAAAACTTTGTAAACCTTCCCCTCATCTTTAAGCATGTCACCATGGACAAGTCCATCCGTAGAACCGAATGAGAAAACTTCAGGTATCATACCTCTTAATCCTTCGCTCACACTTCAATAAATTACATTGCTCATCAATATGTTTTCACTAATTTTATTCTTACCGCCTAATCCTAAATAAGTGAAGCAAGTGATTGGAGCAGTTACAGAATAATCATTTTTGATATCAGTTACATACAATCTTCTACTATTTCCAATGCTACTTGATGCAAAGACACAAGCACTCCACTCATGTTCATCTGCAAAAGTAATTGGGACACCTATATAATTTAATGTAGATGGCAGAGCAAGTGAGAGAGAATAATGAGTCAAAAAGATAAGCCTATCCTTATTGCAAATATAGTAAAGTTCAATGGGCTGATTCGGGAGAATTTCCGATTGATAAGTTACTATAACAGCTTTCCAAGTATCATTGTTTTTTGCAAATGTGCCAGAGACCCCGGAAGACCCCGGTAAGTATTTTCCTGATAATCTCATTGAAAAAAATCTTGAGTTAGAATTTGAAAAGGATGCTATTGAGTTAGTGCTTACACTCGCAATGTCCCTTATCTGAAAATAAATTTCCTTCTTTCCATCCTCGCCGTTTGAAAACATTACATCATAATCAGTGGATGTTCTACTTGAAATGTTTTGCCATCCTGATTCAAGCATAATTTGTTTCAACTTTCCATACAAATCTTTCTTTAAAACAGTTGTTTTATTGAAAATAGTATGAAGTTCAAAAATGCGGATTTGAAGGGTCTACAAATTCATTATTGCCCCAACAGATGATTGATTATAAGTCCATCATCAATGAGCACATTTCAAAAAACGTGAAACAAAGCGTGCGATTCGGAAAGATTCCGTCCGGTGCTGTTCGTTCATGATTTCAGCCAGCCCCGAATTTTTTGAGGGGCTTTCGTAAAGCGCAAAAAGGCATTTTTTCAATCGAATTTGGCGTTTCTTCAGGAGCGCTACGGAAAAGAAGTCGAAAAAGTCATGAGAATGTCCCTTGGCATTATAACGGTCAGATGTTAAAATCGAATGGGTAATATTGGAATGGTCGCGTATGTTTTCTCTTTGCATCAATACCCGTCTCAACACTTTGAAAAGAGAGGGGATTGTAACGTGTATCGTTTGCCAAAAACCACCTTTAGCACTGCTTTCATTTTAGCAGCCGGATTGCTGTGGTTGTCCATTGTTCCTCAGCAGGCCTTCGCTCATGGTTTTATCAAAAAACCGGGGAGCAGAGCGGCTCTGTGCAGTGAGGCTTTCGGATTTCTCAATCTGAATTGTGGGAGTGTGATGTATGAGCCGCAAAGCCTGGAAGCGAAAAAAGGGTTTCCGCATAGCGGCCCGGCAGATGGACAAATCGCATCCGCGGGCGGACTGTTCGCCGGAATTCTTGATCAGCAGTCGGAAAATCGCTGGTTTAAACATATCATGACCGGCGGAGAACACACCTTTACCTGGACATATACCGCTCCCCACAATACGAGCCAATGGCACTACTATATCACCAAAAAAGGATGGGATCCTGACAAACCGCTTAAGCGCGCAGACTTTGAACTGATTGGTGCCGTTCCGCATGACGGTTCCCCTGCATCTCACAATTTATCTCACCACATTTATATTCCTAAAGACCGCCTCGGGTATCATGTCATACTTGCCGTTTGGGATGTGGCTGATACTGAAAACGCTTTCTATCAAGTGATTGATGTTGATCTAGTGAACAAATAAAGCCTGGTCTTTTCTTGATCTGTTTGGAAAACCGATTTGTGAATCAGCGGGTTTTGGTGCAAACAAAAAAATAAGCGATCCAAAACCCTGGCTCTCCAAAACATGCCGGGGTTTTTGAAATTCGCTATTTCTATTTCTTCATATTTAAGAGCTATATTCTTTCCAGAAAACTTTCAGCAAGTTGCTGGTCTTGTGAATTATTATAATACGGAAAATTGGACAGCTCTTCATGTGACATATGACGAGACACTTGACCGTATCCTTGAATTATCTGTCTGTCAAAACCGACCTTTTCTCAGCCGTTGACAAAAAAATCGTCATTCCAGACGGGGTCACGTATGTGTCTTTAAAAGTGACCGTTCACCGGGAGACATACACGTATTCTTATTCTTTTGTCAACAAGAGTGGGAGAAGGTGGATGTGCTGTTTGAATAAAGCCATTTATCCGATGATTTCATTCGCTGAGTCGGATTCTTTACAGGGGACTTTACGGGTATGCAGTGTCAAAACACAAGCGGAATGTGTTTGCCTAGATTTCAAATACTTTCGCTATGAAGAAACGGGAGAAAAAAAAAGACAACGCTGTCAAGCTGTAACAATATCCTAATTTGAAATGAAACAGCCAGTCACCGAAAGAGTTTCAACAACTGGCTGATTCATAAAGGTGTTTTGATTCCTGTCTCAAAAATGGGGGTCATTCCCCTCATTGCTGGCTTCTTCTCTTTCTATGAGTTTTTCAACCTCAACTCTGCCAGAAAAGAATGTGGCACCGCCGCCCATATCTGCCAAACGATCAGGTGTTAGCCCATTGACCAAATGCTTTCTGCCTTTTTGATCTGCCCATAATCCTTGACTGACCACAACGCCAGATAACACATTGTGACCGACCGCAACGACAAGCTCGCATTCTCCTCGATCATTCAGCACACGCACCATATCACCATCTTCAATCTTTCTCTCTTTTGCATCTTGTTCATTCATATAAAGCTTCGGATATTTCTCAAGCTTTTGATGCTTTTCATGAAGTGAGAAGGTGGAATTGAGAAAATTATGGTTCGGTCCCGGTATAAACGTAAGCGGATAATCACTTTCCTGATAAAGTGGTACATAGGTTGGAAGCGCTGGATATCCATCTTCTTTCATTTGTTCAGAATAAAGCTCAATTTTCCCGCTTGGGGTAGGGAGCTTTAAAGCTTGGAAAGGACCACGTTTTGCTTTGATCCATTTTTTTTCTTTTAACGCCTTATATGAAATGTCTTCATAATGAGGGTTTTCCGGGTGATAAAGGGCTTGTTCCATCAGTTCAGCATCTGTCTCCCGGAAGGCTTCATCTTCAAAGCCCATGGCATGAGCTAAAAGGCGAAATACTTCTGTGTTTGATTTGCTTTCTCCGTAGCGTTCAATAACAGGCTCTTGAATTTGAATATAATGATGCCAGTAAGATGTATAGAAATCCTCGTTTTCAAAGGCAGATGTCGCAGGCAGAACAATATCTGCATAGGCGGCTGTTTCTGTAAGGAACAGGTCATGAACAACCGTAAATAAGTCCTCTCTCAGCAAACCCTCTCTTACTTTATTCGCTTCAGGTGTCACAACAGCTGGATTGCAAGAGTAGACAAAGAGTGAATCAATGGAAGGCTCTCTGTTCATAAGCACGCAACCTAGCTGATTCATATTAAATGTTCTAGGTGCACGTTCCTTTAGTAGATCTGGACGTTGAAGAGCTGCTTCATTATAACTAAGAAAAGAAGAGTTCGATTTTATCGCACCGCCACCCTTGTACAGCCATTGACCAGTTAGAGCAGGGAGGCAGGAGATGGTTCTAATACTCATCCCGCCATTATCATGATGCTGCAAACCATTACCAATGCGAATGAGTGATGGCGATGTCTCTGCATACAGTCTCGCAAGTGTGAGGATGTCTTCTTTAGGGACACCCGTAATGTGTTCAACGGTTTCTGGATCATACTGCTTGACATGCTCGCAAAGTTCTTTGTGACCGATCGTGTAAGTCTCTAAAAATGACGTATCTGTTCGATCTTCTTCAAAAAGAACATGCATGATGCCAAGGGCAAGCGCACTGTCAGTGCCGGGTCGAAGCGGAATGAACCAATCAGCCATCCGGCCAGTTTGGTTTTTGTGAACGTCAATGACGACAATCTTGGCTCCTTGCTTTCTAGCTTTTTGTGCCAAGGTGATTTGGTGCATATTGGTCGACACAGCATTGATGCCCCAAAAGATAAATAGTTTTGTATAGATGGTATCTTCAGGATCTGTTCCTATGCTTGCGCCCATTGTATATTTATAGCCAGTTGTTCCTGCTGATTGGCAGATGGTTCGATCTAACTGACTTGAACCAAGACGATAGAAAAAGCGGCGGTCCATTCCCTCTGCATTGAGATTACCCATGTTCCCGTAGAAACTGTAAGGCAAAATACTTTCTGGACCTTTTTCTTCAATCAGTTTTGTCCATTTTTGACGAATGGTCTCAATGGCCTCTTCCCACGTAATGGGCGCAAACTGGCCGTCTCCTTTTCGTCCAACACGTTTTAAAGGAGTTGTCAGCCGTTTTTCATCATATAAACGGGCTGTCACATTCCGCACTTTATTGCAGATGTTTCCTTGTGTCACAGGGTGGTCTGGGTCTCCTTGAACTTTGACGATCTTTCCGTTTTCTTTATGTATCAAAAGACCGCACTGATCTGGACAATCTAACGAACAAACTGATTTGAATATTCCGTCTTTCATTGCTATATAATCGGTCATGAGTTTTAGCTTCCTTTCCGAATTCCGTGATCACTTGATATGGATTTTATTTTAGCATGTTCGGAGGTAGAAGGTAAGAAGTAAGAAAGAGATGATGAATTGAAGAAAAATGAAAAAAAGCCCCTTGAAGGGACTTTTAAAAACGGGTGACCTGTACAGGGAATTCTTTTACCCCAAAAACAAACGTGCTTTGAATTGGTTTTAGCCTATCTGCCGCAGAGGTGATTTCTTGAAACGTATGGAGTAAAATCTCAAGCGCAATATTGCTTTCAAGTCTGGCAAGAGGGGCACCAAGGCAGAAATGAATACCAAAACCAAAGCTCATATGAGGATTTGATTTTCGATCTAGTCGAAACGTATCTGCGTCCTCGAATGTCCGTTCATCACGATTCGCAGACGCAATCCAGCTAATGAGATAGTCTCCTTTTTCAATGTGTGAGCCGGCGATCTCAACATCCTCTGCTGCAATTCGCCCAATCGCTTGAACAGGTGGATAATAGCGTAACGTTTCCTCCGTCAACTGAGGAATGAGAGAAGGATCTTGTCGCACTGATTCGGCAATATCTGGCTTCTCTATGAGCAGCCGTACTGCATTTGTGATTAAATTGGTCGTTGTCTCATTACCAGCAACAAGTAATAGAATACAAAAGCCAAGCAGTTCATTCTCAGTTAATCGCTCACCGTCGATTTCTGCTTGAATGAGGAGAGAAATCAAATCATCAGCAGGCGTTTCTTTTCGTTTTTCGATCAAACGAGCAAAGTAATCTGAAAGCTCTTCTTCTGCTTGTTTTTGCATGTCTACAACGGCTTGAATGGCTTCCTTTGATTCATCTTTAGCACCTGCTACAAGAGCATCTGAAAGCTTCTTAATCACCTCTCTGTCTTTCACCTCTGCACCGAGAAGCTCGGCGATGATCAACACAGGCAGGGGAGCTGCTAAATCTTGCACAATATCAAATGTACGTTGATCCCTTACTTGCTTTAATAGATCATGTGTCAGGTCTTTGATCTTATCTTCTAATTGTTTGATCGCTTTTGGCGTGAATGCTTTATTGACGAGTGCTCTCATCTTTGTATGTTTTGGAGGGTCCATTGTTAAAATACTCGTTTTAGACGTGCTTCTTCCTCGCTGTGATGAGAACACTTTAGGCTGCCTCAGAACGGACTGAATATCAGCATATCGAAAGAGATCCCAGCACTTTCTCGTCTCATCGTATCTAATATCACCTTGTGAACGTAACTCATTGTAGATAGGGAACGGGAAAAGAAGATCATCAGTAGATCGGATTTCTTTCATTGGAATGACATTGACATAGTTTTCTTTCACTTTCATTATGAACGCTCCTTTTTCACATGATTTCTCCTTGACGGTATCACCAGTCAATTTTCACTTCAACGGACATTTTTTCTAAAATATGTCAATAGTCTAACCGAAATATTCACACACAATCATCGTATAGGAGAATAGAAAGTCACCAAAAATAAAATGATGAATTCAGTCGAACGAAAGGGTACTATGATTCAAATAATGATAGTTCTTTTTACCCAAATTTAATGATGAGAAAAGCGTGACTAACATATATACAGCAAGCTATCCCCTGTGCATTCGGGACTTTTGAAAAGCGACAGGTCTTTCTTGACACCATTTCTCATCATGTTACGATAACTAACGAGCGAAAAACACGAACAAAAACCGAACAAGGGAGAGGATCAATATCATTGATCAAAAGAAAGTTGCTTTCATTGGAGCAGGTTCTATGGCGGAAGGAATGATTGCAGGTATTGTGCGATCAGGACAGGTGCCGCTCAACCATATTTACGCAACAAACAGGCAAAATAGGCAGCGATTAAATGAACTAACGAAGCGATACGGAATACAAACAACAGCAATGGATTCATTTCCTTTTGAAGAAATGGATATCTTGATCTTGGCAATGAAACCAAAGGATGCTGAAACAGCACTTGAATCATTAAAACCTCATATTCAGAGAGATCATCTCATCCTGTCTGTACTTGCAGGTGTGAAAGCATCGTATATTGAAGACATGCTGCATGAAGGGCAGCCCGTCATAAGGGTGATGCCAAATACGTCAAGTACCATCGGGGCATCAGCAACGGCTCTATCTGCTGGACGTTATGTAAAAACCGAAGACGTGAGCATGAGTCAGGCCCTTCTATCTGAAATGGGAGAAGTCTATACCATTCAGGAAGAGCAAATGGACATTTTCACAGGAATTGCTGGAAGTGGGCCAGCCTATTTTTATTTCTTAATAGAAAGAATTGAAGAAGCAGGAGAAGAAGCAGGTTTATCAAAAGAACTGTCTCGCCAAATTGGTACACAGACCCTTCTTGGTGCAGCCAAAATGCTTCAAGAAACAGCTGAAAACCCTTCTGTCCTAAGAGAAAAAATCACGTCACCGAATGGAACAACTGCTGCAGGGCTGAATGCATTAGATGATTTTGGTGGGGGAGAAGCGATGAAGCAAGCCGTCAAACATGCCGCCAATCGATCAAAAGAGATTAGCGACGAGCAAAAACAAAAAGTATCTATATAAATAGAGCCTTAATACAGAAGTGATAAGGTGTTCGCAGATAAAGAGAGAAAACGAATTGTTGTCAAAATCGGCAGCAGCTCTCTTACTAGCTTTCAAGGTGAGATTAGTTTAAAAAAACTAGAAAACCTCGTCAATCAAATTGTGAAACTTAAAGGTGAAGGAAACGAAGTGATTTTTCAGATGAAACACGCTATCAAAATGTTCGAAATACCATGAATGTGTTATTAGATCGAGGCATTATCCCAATTATTAATGAAAATGATACAGTGACAATTAATCGCTTGAAGTTCTGAGATAATGATACATTTTCTGCAAAAGTAGATGGATTGATAGATGCTGATTTCCTTGCGAACTTATCTGATATTGATGGTTTGTATGAAGGATAACCCGCATACCAACCCGGACGCAAAGAGAATCTGCGAAGTCACAGATATCACAAAAGAGATTGAAGCAGCGGCACAGAGGACGGCACTTATTTTACAGCTGATGAAAACTTGGCTCCGCTGAATTATAAGAAGCAGTGGATTGCTTTTCATTCTGGATCAAAAGGTGAGATCGTTGTGCAAGAGAAAACAAAGGAGCACCTCATGCATCGTGAGAAAAGTCTTTATTCTGATGGCATTGTAGATGTAAAGGGTTCGTTTAAAAAAGGCGATGTTGTCTTGTATTTTAGATCCAGATGGAAGAGAAATAGGGCTCGGCATTGTCAATTTTGCGTCTGACGAACTCGCACGGTGAAGTCGTTCATGTCGTCGATCTTGAAGCATTAGTTTGTCATTTAGATTTATCAATACCAGTTTGCTAACCATAAGGGACATGACACTGACAGTTGAAGTTATCACATCGGTCAAAGAAAAAGCGAAAAAAGCAAAGCACGTATCAAAAAAACGAGGTTTACTTCAAACAGAGGAAAAGAATGAGGCGCTGCTTAAAATAACAGAAGCTTTAGAACAAAGAAGTAGCTTCATTTTACAGGAATATCAAAAAGATTTAGATTCAGGAAAAGAAAAGGGCTTCTCAGATGCCTTATGGATCGTTTTATGTTAAATGAAGAGCGAATTCATGAGTTCTCTGAAAGTTTACGGCTTGTGAAGAGATTAACAGATCCTGTTGGAGAAATATTGGATGAATGGACTCTTGAAAACGGCTTACATGTGAAAAGCCGAAGAGTACCGCTCGGAGTAATCAGTATGATCTATGAAGCGAGACCGAATGTCACTGTCGATGCAGCAGGACTTGCCCTAAAGGCAGCAACTCAGTGATTTTAAAAGGCGGTTCCTCCGCTATTTCTTCCAACAAAGCTGCTTCTGTCTGGTGTTGTCAGAGACGTCCTTCAAAGTGCCTGGCTCGGATACGGCCTTGATCAAAAACAAAATGGAAAAGGCTACACGACTGAAGCAATTGCACTCATGCTGAATGAAGGATTTCAAGTGCTGGATCTTCACAGAATTGAGGCAGGTGTTCAGCCTCACAATCTCGGGTCGATACGAGTTCTTGAAAAAGCTGGATTTCAAAAAGAGGGTCTGTCTAGACAAAATGTAAAGATCAATGGAGAGTGGAAAGATCATTATTTGTTTGCCATTCTTTCCAATGATGAACGACCAAGTGTCATATCAAGATAAAAACTCTCTCGTTATAAAGAAGTTGAATCAGCCTATTCACGGTGATTAGATGAGATTGAGGCAGGGGAAATGGTGCTGGATGGAGATGTATTTGAGGAGTATGTGCTCCATTCGCTGGTCTCTAAAAATGAAGCAGAATACATGACAAAACTCAGTGTAAAGGTGAGAAAGAGGTCAGATCAAGAAATGATAAAAGAGAATAAACAGCATGGAAAAATGCGTGTCTATCCTCTTTTTGTTTTTAACCAACTTGATGCTCAGCAAATTGACTCATATAGAGGTCAGCATAAAAGCCCTTTTCTTTCAAAAGTTTACTGTGAGTTCCTTTTTCAATAATGGTGCCATTTTTCATGACTAAAATGAGGTCGGCATCTTTAATCGTCGAAAGTCTGTGTGCAATGACGAAGCTTGTTCTGCCTTTCATTAATTCATTCATCGCTTTTTGAATATGCATCTCTGTCCGCGTATCGACACTGCTCGTCGCTTCATCTAATATCAACATTTTTGGATCAGATAAAATCGCACGGGCGATCGTTAACAGTTGACGCTGGCCTTGCGAAAGGTTGCCGGCATCTTCTGTTAAGAGAGTGTCATATCCGTCTGGAAGCGTGCGGATGAAATCGTCGGCATAGGCATGTTTGGCAGCTTTCATGACATCCTCTTTTGAAACATGCTGCCTGCCATATGCAATGTTGTCATATATTGTGCCTTCAAAAAGCCACGTATCCTGAAGGACCATCGCAAATAAGTCACGTACTTCTTTTCGGCTGAGATCGGTCGTTTTTACGCCGCCAATGCGAATGGAGCCTTGATCTAGTTCATAAAAGCGCATTAACAGATTAATGATCGTTGTTTTTCCAGCGCCTGTTGGCCCGACAATAGCAACCGTTTGTCCTTCTTTTACTTGTAAATCCAAATCTTTAATAATCGGATGATCTTTCTCATATCCGAATTGAACTTGTTCAAAGGTCACATCCCCTGAAAGTGATTCAAGATCAACCGCCGCATCCTCTTCGGTACTTTCTTCTTCCTCATCCAGGATTTCAAAGACCCTTTCAGCAGAAGCGATCGCAGATTGAACTAAGTTTGCGACACTGGATGCTTGTATAAGCGGCTGAGACATTTGCTGCGTGTATTGGATAAATGCCTGTACATCCCCAACACGAATATTCCCGTTAATAACAAGAATGCCGCCGGCTACACTTACTGCAACATAACCAAGGTTCCCAATAAAGGTCATCATTGGCATCATTAAACTGGAAATAAACTGAGCCTTTCTTGATGATTCATATAGCTGTTCGTTTAATTGATCAAATGTATCGATCGCTTTCTTTTCATAGCCATACGCGCGAACCGTCTGATGTCCTGTGAACATTTCATTAATATGTCCATTCATCATACCGAGCTCTTTTTGCTGCGCCTTAAAATGCTTTTGAGAAAATGACGTAATACCTCGTATGGAAAACAGACTGAGAGGCAGCGTCAAACAAACAAGCAAAGTTAATAACGGACTGATGAATAGCATCATGACGACAATTCCAATGACCGTAATCACAGAGGTGATCACCTGGGTGAGTGCCTGCTGAAGCGATGTATTAATATTGTCGATATCGTTCATCACACGGCTCAGCGTGTCCCCATGTGTTGTTTTATCAAAATACCGAAGGGGGAGACGTGTGAGTTTGTCATTTGCTTCTTGGCGTAATTCAGCAATGGTCTGCTGGGAGACACCCGCCATCACGTATTGCTGAACAAATGAAAAAAGAGAGGCAACGACATATAATAGGACGAGCAGCAATAAAATGCGTGAAATGACGTCAAATTGAACGCCTGTTCCTTGTGTAAAGCTTTCAAATAGGGAAGAGGTGGCATCTCCGAGTAGTTTTGGACTAATCACGTTAAAGACGGTTGAACCGATTGCTGAGATCAGTACAATGATCAACTGAAACTTCCTCGGTTTTAAATAGCCAGTCAAACGAAGAAGTGTTTTTTTGAATTCCTTCGGTTTTGCAACCGGCCCTCTTGGGTGACCGCCTTTATGGCCCATTCCAGAAGACATTTTCTTACTCATCCTTGTTCCACCTCCTGACCTTCCTGTGATGCGACAATTTCTTGATATACAAGATTGTCTTCAAGTAATTGTTCATGCGTTCCAATGCCTGCGATTTTCCCTTCATCTAGTAAAATGATTTTATCACTATGCTTCACTGTGTTAATTCTTTGGGCCACAATGATGAGAGCTGCATGCTCTTTTTCAACTTCTAATGATGCCCGGAGCTTCGCATCTGTTTTGTAATCAAGTGCAGAGAAGCTATCGTCAAACAGGTAAAAGGCGGGCTTTCTGACTAGTGCTCTTGCAATGGAAAGCCGCTGCTTTTGGCCACCAGAGAGATTCGATCCACCTTGATCAATCTCTGCATCGATCCCGCCATGTTTTTGCAAAACAAGTTCCTCAGCCTGCGCTGTTCGAAGCGCCTGCCAAATGTCTTCATCGCTCGCATCCTGCCGACCAAAACGCACATTATCTGCAATGGTTCCGCTGAATAAAACAGCTTTTTGTGGGACATAGCCCATTTGACTTCTCAGTTTCTCCTGAGGAAGCTCTCTAATATCTACACCATCTAGTGTAATCCGTCCTTCTGTCGCTTCGTAAAAGCGCATCATTAGCTGAAGGAGGGTCGTTTTCCCTGAACCCGTACTGCCAATAATCGCAGTCGTCTCGCCAGTTTTGGCTTCAAATGTAATGTCTTGTACCACTGGTTTTTCAGCATTTGAGTAATAGAGTGTCACATCATCAAAGCGAATTGATTTTGCGGGCTGCTGAAGCTCAGAGAGCGGTTCATCTTTGTCTTTTATCTTTGGTTGGAGGTTTAACACTTCATTCATCCGTTTAGCTGATGCCTGTGCTCTTGGGACCATAATAAAGCTCATCGATAGCATAATCAGTGCCATTAAAATCATCATGGCGTATTGAATGAAGGCGATGAGATTCCCAACTTCCATCTGTCCTGCATCAATCCGGTTAGCACCAATCCAGACAATGCCAATATTCGTGAAGTTCATAATGATGAGCATAAATGGAAATAAATATGCCATTAATCGATTCACCTTGAGGCCCGTATCCTTATAGGATGTGTTGGCTTCTTGAAAGCGCATCTTTTCATCATCAACGCGGTTAAATGCACGAATCACCCGGATGCCTGAAAGAGACTCTCTCATAATTAAATTCAGCCGGTCTGTTTTTTTCTGAAGCTGGCCGAATAGAGGGATGGCTTTTCTTGAAACCAAATAGATAAACCCGCCAAGAAGGGGAAGAGCTGCTAAAAAGATAAGAGATAACAGAGCATCTCTAGAGACAGCCAAAATAATTCCACCCACGAGCATGAGAGGGGCCCTCGTCATCATTTGTAAGATCATGATTGTTACATCTTGAACTTGCTTCACATCATTTGTTGACCTTGTAATAAATGAAGACGTCCCGATCTTTTGAAATTCTTCTAGTGAAAATTGTTCGATATGCACAAACAGTTGTCTTCTCATATCACGCCCGAAGCCAAGTGCAGTCTTTGAAGACAGGTAGGACTTCCAGATCGTGAGCAGGATGGCCAGTAAAGAACAAGCGACCATCCAGCCACCAACCTTCCATATATAAGCGATATCTCCTTGAACGATTCCAACGTCTACGATATCTGCCGTTAGAGTCGGTAAGTACAGCTGGAGCATACTGCTTAAAAAGGTCAGAATGACAATGGACACAACGGATAGCCGATATGGCTTTAAAAACGATAAAATTGATTTCATACGAATACCTTTCTTCCATATAATCTGTTGTTCTGTAATCTATCATATACAAAGAGGGATTATTTCTACAAATGAAAGGTCTTGTTTTAATGAATTATTTATATTGTTCAATTTTTGAGAAGAAATCCTTTACAAACGCATAAAAATCATGTGCAGAAGGAGACATCTCTCTTGACTTAGACGCAATAATTCCGACGGTTCTTCGGACTTGCGGGAAATCAATTGGAATTTTCACTGTAAATCGAGGTGTCGTTTCATAAAAGGCACTTTCTGGTAATAAGGTGACGCCCATACCCGCTGACACGAGACCTTTAATGGCATCCAAATCTTCTCCTTCAGATGAAATGGTTGGCTCATAGCCTGCCTGCGTGCAAGCATCAACCGCAATTTGTCTGAGCACATATCCTTCTGGAAATAAAACGAAATGATCCTTTCTCAAATCACTTAAATGAATACTTCTTTGACCACTAAAAGGGTGACTAATAGGCAAAAGGGCATAAATGCTTTCTGAAAACAAAATATTCCCTTCTATTTGAGGATCATTTGTCGGTAAGGGTCCTAAAAAGGCAAGATCAATATCACGATTTTTAACAGTGTCAATGAGAAATTTATAAGATCCTTGACGAAGTAAAAAATCAACCTCTGGATATTCCTGCTTAAAGGCAGAAATGACAGAAGGGAGTACTTGGCTTGCGAGACTTGTAGGAAATCCAATGGTCACCGTTCCTTTGTGCGGATCTAAGTATTCATCAATTTGCTCTTTCGCATAATCAATGGCCTTTAGTGCAGTTCTGACATGATCTAAAAATTGTCTGCCGATCTTTGTTAATTTAATATTTCGTCCTTCTCGTTCGAATAAGGCTACTCCAAGTTCTTCTTCTAAATTTGCAATCTGCCGGCTGATGGCAGATTGGGCAACATGTAAGTTTTCTGCCGCCTCTGACACGTGTTCACGGCCAGCAACTTCTACAAAATAACGTAACTGACGAAGCTCCATTTTTGCACTCACACCCATCTATCTCAAAAAGAGATTGTTTTAATCTAAATTATATATTGTTTATATTAATTTGAAAACTTAAAATAAGTTACAGAGTTTGTGAGATTTTATTACTGTGAAAAACGGATCTTTTAAACGGGGGAAAGAAACGATGACTTATAATCAACTACCACAACCACAAGGTCTCTACCGTCCTGAATTTGAACATGATGCATGTGGAATCGGACTGTACGCCCATTTAAAAGGGGAGGCGACACATAGCATCGTCAAAAAGGGATTACAAATGCTGTGCCAGCTTGATCATCGCGGCGGGCAAGGCAGTGATCCGTATACAGGTGATGGTGCCGGCTTAATGGTACAACTGCCAGACGCTTTTTTTAGAAAGAACTGCAAAGAATTTGCACTTCCTGAAAAGGGCCGTTACGGGGTAGGAATGGTCTTTTTTTCAAAAGATGATGATGACAAAACGCGTCAAGCCATCGAACAGAAAATCAATGGGTTCATTAAACAAGAAGGTCAAACATTAATTGGCTGGAGAACGGTGCCTGTTGATGCTGGGAAAATTGGTACTGTCGCGGCCAAGAGCTGTCCGGTTGTCAGGCAAGTTTTTATTGGCGCGAACGAAAACATAACAGATCGTTTGTCATTTGAAAGAAAATTATATGTCATTCGTAAGCAGGCTGAAAATTGGGGAGCAGAAGAGGAAAAACAATTTTACTTTGTCAGCCTATCAAGTCAATCCATTGTATATAAGGGACTTTTAACCTCAGATCAAGTTGATTCTTTTTACCTTGACTTGCAGGATGAAACATTTGTTTCTGCATTTTCACTTGTTCATTCAAGATTTAGTACAAATACATTCCCTACATGGGAAAGAGCCCATCCAAACCGTTACTTAATTCACAACGGAGAAATCAACACATTAAGAGGAAACATCAATTGGATGAGAGCAAGAGAACAACAATTCGTGTCTGAAGCCTTCGGAGAAGATCTAGACAAGATTTTGCCAGTGCTGAAT
The DNA here is from genome assembly GCF_037104745.1 of Bacillus sp. FJAT-53060. Lineage (NCBI taxonomy): Bacteria > Bacillati > Bacillota > Bacilli > Caryophanales > Bacillaceae > Bacillus > Bacillus sp. FJAT-53060. The sequence goes on along the minus strand of NZ_JBAWSW010000020.1, from coordinate 13,730 downwards.
GCAGACGGAAGTGATTCATCCATTTTAGACAATGCCTTTGAATTTTTCGTGCTTGCAGGCCGTACACCTGCTCATACAGCTATGATGCTCATTCCTGAGCCTTGGACTGAGAATACACACATGTCGAAAGAGAAACGGGCATTTTATGAATACCATAGTTCTTTAATGGAGCCATGGGATGGACCAACAGCCATTTCCTTTACGGACGGTAAACAAGTCGGTGCCATTTTAGATCGAAACGGACTTAGACCGGCGAGATACTACGTCACAAATGACGATCATATTATTTTCTCATCTGAAGTCGGTGTGATCGACACAAATGAAGAAGATGTGAAGTATAAAGATCGCCTTGAACCAGGTAAAATGCTGTTAATCGATTTAGAAGAAGGAAGAATTATTTCTGATAAAGAAGTGAAGTCTTCAATTGCGAATGAACTTCCTTATCAAAAATGGCTCGATGAAGAAATGGTTCATGTCAATCGCTCTGAAGAAAATTCAGAAAATTCTAGTATAATGAGTGACTTATTAACCCGTCAGCGTGCTTTCCATTATACGTACGAAGACATTCAAAAGTATTTAATTCCTTTACTAGAGGAAGGCAAGGACCCGATCGGTTCAATGGGTAGTGACACACCGCTTGCTGTGTTATCAGATCGTGCACAGTCTCTGTTTTCTTATTTCAAGCAGCTGTTTGCACAAGTCACGAATCCGCCGATTGATGCCATTCGTGAGCAGCTCGTCACATCGACCATGACTTGGTTAGGTGCTGAAGGAGATATTTTACATCCAAATGAATATTCATGCCGAAGAATTAAACTATATACACCGGTCTTAACAAGCGGGCAATTTAACGGCTTGAAAACGATTGTTCACAATGCCTTTAAAAGCAAAACGATTCATACACTTTTCTCAGATGATCTAAAACGCGGGCTAGATGCAATGTTTGAAGAGGCGGAAAAAGCCATTCGCCAAGGTGTATCTTTATTAATCCTTTCAGATCGAGAAATGACGGAAGAAAAAGTGCCGATTCCACCACTTCTTGCACTAAGTGCACTTCATCATCACCTTGTACGCCAAGGCTTACGAACAAAGGTGAGCTTGATTGTCGAATCTGGCGAAGTAAGAGAAGTCCATCATTTTGCAGCACTGATTGGCTACGGAGCAGATGCAATCCACCCTTATCTCGTCTACGAAACATACAAACAGCTTATTGCTGAAGAAGCGATCTCCATTGGCTTTGATGAAGCTGTTACGAAGTTTGGCAAAAGCGTGACCGAGGGTGTTGTCAAAGTCATGTCAAAAGTGGGTATTTCCACTGTGCAAAGTTATAGAGGGGCGCAAATTTTTGAAGCAGTTGGCATTAGTGAAGACGTCATTCAGGCGTATTTCACAGGAACAGCTTCGCAGCTTGGCGGAATTGATCTTGACACCATTGCAAGTGAGGCGAAGCTTCGTCATCAAGCAGGGTATCAGGCATCTACTGATCAAACGCTAGAATCAGGCAGTGAGTTCCAGTGGAGAAAAAATGGAGAGCATCATGCCTTTAATCCAAAAACAATTCATACCCTTCAGTGGGCATGCCGCAACGAAGATTATGACCTATTTAAGCAATACACAAAGGCAGCGAACGAAGAAAGAATCGGCTTCCTTAGAAATCTATTTGCTTTTCATCCAAAACAAAAGCCAGTTCGTCTTGAAGAGGTTGAATCTGCTGAATCGATTGTGCGCCGATTTAAGACAGGTGCGATGTCATTTGGTTCATTAAGTAAAGAAGCGCATGAGGTACTTGCTATTGCCATGAACCGAATTGGCGGCAAAAGCAACAGCGGAGAAGGCGGGGAAGATCCTGCACGCTTTACAGTAGATGAGCGCGGTGATGATCGCAGAAGTGCGATTAAACAGATTGCTTCGGGCCGCTTTGGCGTCAAGAGTCATTACTTGATCAATGCCGATGAATTGCAAATTAAAATGGCGCAAGGCGCAAAGCCTGGCGAAGGCGGCCAACTGCCAGGAAATAAAGTGTATCCTTGGGTAGCAGATGTACGTGGTTCCACACCAGGTGTAGGCCTCATTTCACCACCACCTCATCATGATATTTATTCAATCGAGGATTTGGCTCAGTTGATCCATGATTTGAAAAACGCTAACCGTGATGCGCGCATCAGTGTCAAGCTTGTGTCTAAAGCTGGCGTCGGAACGATTGCAGCAGGTGTAGCAAAAGGGACGGCGGATGTCATTGTCATCAGCGGTTATGACGGTGGCACTGGGGCTTCTCCGAAAACAAGTATTAAACATACAGGACTTCCTTGGGAGCTCGGTTTGTCAGAGGCACATCAAACTCTTGTCTTAAACGGACTTCGTGAGCGAGTAGTTCTTGAAACAGATGGAAAGTTAATGACAGGGCGCGACGTTGTCATGGCTGCGATTTTAGGAGCAGAAGAATACGGTTTTGCGACAGCTCCACTTGTCGTTTTAGGCTGCGTGATGATGAGAGCATGTCATTTAGATACTTGTCCAGTCGGTGTTGCGACACAAAATCCAGAGCTTCGGAAAAAATTCATGGGTGATCCTGATCACATTGTGAACTTCATGATGTTTATTGCCGAGGAAGTAAGAGAAATCCTAGCTGAACTTGGCTTTACATCAATGGATGAATTGATTGGACGCACAGACGTTCTATCAGTTAGTGAAAGAGCAAAAGCACACTGGAAAGCAGGGCAGCTGGATCTTGAAACATTGCTTTATCAGCCAGAAGGGGTGCGCACATTCAGAACGCCGCAACATCATAAAACGGATGAATCACTAGATATAAATGAGATCCTTCCTTATGTACAGGAAGCGTTGAATCACCAAACACCGGTTGATCTATCACTGAACATTCGCAACGTCAACCGTGTGGCCGGAACGATTACTGGTAGTGAAGTGTCTAAGCGCTACGGAGAAGAAGGATTGCCAGAGGATACGATCACACTTCGTTTCACTGGTTCAGCTGGACAAAGCTTCGGCGCATTCGTTCCAAAAGGCATGTCTTTATATTTAACAGGTGATGCAAATGACTATATCGGCAAAGGACTCTCTGGAGGCAAAATTGCTGTCAAGACATCTGATCACTTTGTGCAAAATGGACATCAAAACGTGATTGTCGGAAACGTCGCATTTTACGGTGCGACAAGCGGGAGAGCTTATGTTAACGGGCGTGCAGGTGAACGATTTGCTGTTCGTAATTCAGGTGTTAATGTGGTCGTTGAAGGAATCGGTGATCACGGCTGTGAGTACATGACTGGTGGACGTGTCGTTATTTTAGGGGGCGTCGGGAAAAACTTTGGCGCAGGCATGTCTGGCGGTGTGGCTTACGTGCATACATCTGATGCGAAGCAGTTCAAAAGAATGTGTAACATGGAAATGATCATGTTTGAAAAGCTCACAGATCATGAAGAAGAACAAGAAGTGAAACAAATGATCAAAGAGCATCTTGATTATACAAAAAGCTCAAAAGCAGTAGCACTTCTAAAAAACTGGGCGCAAGAAAAGGATCAATTCATTAAGATCATTCCGAGAAATTACAAAATGATGCTTCAATGCATTGAAGAACAAAAACAAGCGGGCCTCAGTCATGAAGAAGCTGTCATGTTCGCCTTTGAAGCAAACACAAAACCGAAAAATAAAGAAACGGCAAACGGGCAAAAAACAGCCCTCGCTCATTAAGAAAGGGGAGAGGACAATGGGCAAAGCAACAGGTTTTATGGAATATAAAAGAGAAAAGCCAAATGAACGTGACCCTCTCACTCGTCAAAATGACTGGAAAGAATATTCAGCTCTTTATACAGATGAGGTATTGAAGAAGCAGGGCGCTAGATGTATGGATTGCGGAACACCGTTTTGTCAAATGGGGATGGAAATCAGGGGCGACGTTTCTGGCTGCCCGATATACAATTTAATTCCAGAGTGGAATGACCTTGTCTATCGTGGGAGATGGAAAGATGCGCTCGAAAGACTGCAAAAAACGAACAATTTTCCTGAATTTACTGGCAGAGTATGCCCAGCACCTTGCGAAGGCTCATGTACAGTTGCGATCAATGATTCAGCTGTATCGATTAAAAATATTGAACGCACGATCATTGACAAAGGATTTGAAAATGGATGGATTACACCAAGAATTCCTTCAAGTCGTACAGGGAAAAAAATCGCCATTGTCGGTTCAGGGCCAGCAGGACTTGCCAGTGCTGATCAATTAAACCAAGCAGGGCACACAGTCACAGTGTTCGAACGATCTGATCGTCTCGGCGGCCTGCTCACCTATGGTATTCCAAATATGAAGCTAGATAAAGAAATCGTTGAGCGCAGAGTCAAACTTCTGAGACAAGAAGGCATTGACTTTGTGACGAACACAGAAATCGGTGTTGATATCACTGCCGATGAACTGAAAGAGCAATTTGATGCGGTCATCCTTTGCACAGGTGCACAAAAACAGCGTGACCTATTAATTGAAGGTCGGGAAGCAAAAGGGATTTACTTAGCAATGGATTATTTAACGCTCGCAACAAAAAGCATGCTAGATTCAGAATTTAAAGACAAAAATTTCATTGATGCAAAAGAAACAGACGTGATCGTCATTGGCGGAGGAGATACAGGTGCTGACTGCGTAGCAACTGCACTTCGTCAAAAAGCAAAAAGTGTTGTTCAATTCGGAAAGCATCCAAAGCTTCCAGATACACGTATAGGGGATAACATGTGGCCAGAACAGCCCTATATCTACTCATTAGATTATGCTTATGAAGAAGCACAAGCAAAATTGGGAGAAGATCCACGTCAATATTCGATACAAACCACAAAGTTTGTGGCAGATAAAAACGGAAAATTAAAAGAGCTTCATACCATTCAAATGGAAAAGGTGAAAAACGAGCATGGGAAGTTTGAATTTCATGAAATTCCAGGAACAGAGAAGGTATGGCCTGCTCAGTTAGTCTTGATTGCGATTGGTTTTGAGGGAACTGAACAGCCACTAGTGAAGCACTTTGGCGTGGACAGCAAAAACAATCGAATTGACGCAAAGTATGGGGAGTATACAACAAATGTAGAAGGCGTATTTGCAGCGGGAGATGCAAGACGCGGCCAAAGCTTGATTGTCTGGGCGATTAACGAAGGCAGACAAGTGGCACACGAGGTAGACCGTTATTTAATGGGGAGTTCGGTTCTGCCAAGGTAGGTCAAACAAAGGATGTTTATCAAATATAGAGAAAAGCCATGACCACTCTTTTGGTCATGGCTTTTTATGATTCAGAGATCGAGTGGTAGATGATCACTTTTTTTCCACACCCTTTGGTCGTCTGCTTTGGTTAAATTGCTCACAAAGCTCTTCTCTGATTTCCTCATCAAGTAATTTTTCTCGTATAGGGGTAGTATTAGCGAAGCTATCACTACCCTCGATAAGGAATTAAATTAAAAATACACCATTTCTGATTGTACTTCTTCATATACAACAGCCGATTCCTTAAAAATAGAGGTGAAAACGGCTACTTTATTTTTAAATTTCCTTAGCGTATATCGCATTTGTCGGTACTACCCCATAATGCGTATGAAACAATCTATCTTATGGCCGCCATTGAAGTGAATGAAACCTTAGTAGAGCAGTAAATCAAACTTATATAAACATAAACAACTTCTTTATTTTTTATGTGTCAATATCAAAAGGGAGGGAAGTAAAATGGCTCTTATTAAAAACGTGTCTATTAAAATTCCCATCGCCATTGTAAAGCCGAATAAGAAAAGTTCTTGCAACGGCTGTGTCATTAAGACGGCAAAAGTTGCAGCCAAAATAATCCCTGCTGAAGAAATAACGCCACCGGTTAATGCAATTCCTTCGCCAACCGCCTTTTTCCATGGAAGTTCCTTTGCTTTTTCCTTAATCCGTGAAACGAGCATGATATTGTAATCAATCCCTAATGCAACCATGAAAACAAATGTGTACACCGGCAAACGGTAACTGATTGCTTCATAACCCATAAAGTGTTTGAATATCCACCAGCCAAATCCGAGCGTTGCGAAATAGGATAAAAGAATGGTTGCCATCATTAAAATTGGCATCAGAACTGATTTTGTTTGAAATCCTATTACAAGGGTCAGCAACACCGTCACAAGTGAAAATAGGATAATCATGTCACGTACATTCATTTGCTTCACATCAAGCTGCCCAGCTGTTTGTCCTGCATAATGCAGTTGATATTCATTCTTGGTAAATCCATTATCTTTAAGGAAGGTTTCCGTATGATCTCGAAGCTGTTCAACGGTATTTAGTGCCTCAATGTCGTAAGGGTTATTCTTCAAAACAAGCTGTAATTTCACGGCCTTCCCATTATCAGCTAAAAAGTTCGGAGGCAAATCTGCGTTACCTTTTATTACCTCATCAGTAATATCGGGACTAACTGAACTAATTCCTTTTTGATTGGCTAGTTCCTCTTTAAGTCCTTTCACCTTTTGTAAAAATTCTTCATTAACATCAATTTTCTTATCCGCCAGTAATATCACTGTTACAGGGGCCAATTGCCCTGCCGGATAATGGTCCGCAAGAAGTTCAAATCCTTGACGGGAAGAAATATCCTCCGGAAATGAATTCATTAAATTAAAAGAGAACTTCATTTGTGTCGCATTTAAAACACCGGAAAGCAGAATGATCAACAAGATACCCGCATATAACGCAGGACGTTTTAACACAAGTTTACTTACCTTTGACCAAATGCTTTCTTTATCTTTATGTTGTGGATTAAACTTTGGAATAAACGGCCAAAATGCTTTCCGGCCCATTAGTGCAAATATACTTGGGATAAGTGTTAACCCTGCTAATAATATAACGACAACGGCTACTGAAAACACAGGAGCAAAATGGTTATAAGGCTCAAAAACTGTTGTAAACAGTGTCAGCATTGCTAGGAATACCGTCCCGCCACTAAAAAAAATTGGCTCAGAAACATGGTACATCGCTTCGCTCATTGAATCATATTTCGATTCCTTTTTTCTTAATTCCTCACGGTACCGTGAGAACACAAACAAACTGTAATCGGTTATAACCGCGAATAACAGGACAAGCATAATTGAAACGGCAGAGCTATCAACAGGAAACCAATCATTCTTTCCAGCCAAACCTATGATTCGATCTACAAGGCCATATACAATCCCAGCAATAATCAATGGTGTAATGGCAAGTATTGGTGAACGATAGATGATAATTAAAATAACAAAGATTAAAGCTACTGTAGCTAACATTAAGACGAGATCAGCGTTTTTGAATAAAGCAATGGTATCAGCCGATATGCCGGCAGGACCCGTAATTTCGAATTGGAGATCATCCAAACCGATAGCAGTTACCTTATCCCTGATAGCATCTAATGTTGCATTAGCTTCATCCGAGTCAATCCCATCTTTTAACGCCAAGTTAAAAATTAATGTCGTTCCATCATCAGAAAACATTTGATCTTGAACCTTTTTCGGAAACTTATGATACGGAAGTGCACTTGCTATATGTTTTGGTTTATTAGCCGAAGCAAACCATTCACTGAGTTCCGTAATCCTTTCCCGATCTTGGTCGGTTATTTTTCCTTCATGATGAAATACAAGCAAGGCGGTTAGCCCGTTGTCGGTGGGGAATTCTTTATTTAGTACTTGCTCCGCAATTTCGGAAGCTGTGTTTCCTTTTACACTGCCTTCCGTACTGTTTTTGGAATAATCCTTAGATGATGGCGCAACGAAGCTGAATACAGCTACCACGACAATCCATGCAATTAAAACAATTTTTGCTCCCATTGAACTGCTGGAGAATCTGGCTAGTCTACGAAATGGTTTAAGCATCATATCAACCCCCAATATTTTATCTTGAACCATTATAGGAAATGAATATGAACAGAGGATGAACTACATATTTCAATTAATCCATCGAAATTCACTCGGATCCCAGAAGAGATACAGCTTGGGAATTTTTCTAGACCAATGATCTGATTGAGATTACAGAACTCATTGCCCAATAAGGGGCGCATTTAAAAAGTTTAAAGGGGTCTTGACTGGATACAACAACAGCTCACTGAAAAATGTTGTATACTATGCTGGGAATTGCACAATTTGAGAGAGATCTTACTTCAGAGTACAAAGGAAGGCATCTTAGCTGCCAACGAGGAAAGTTTCCCGGAAGGCCAAAAGCAGATGAGGAAAAGATCACCCCTCATAGATCAGGGGATGAGCCGGACAGATGCTGCTGAAAAGGTTGGTATTTCCCGTATAACTCTATATCGTATGCTACAAAAGGAGGATAACAGTTGAAAAGGAATTGGGAATTAGATGAGCTAATTGATCATTTCATCCTCATGCCTGTTGAACAAGAGCTGATTGACAAAGGCATTAAATAAATTAGAACAAGGAATCCCTAAAAATACAAAGGTTCGTATTTTAACAAAAGGAAAGGGAAACAGTAACGGCCGAATATCCATTTCTCCTTTTGACCCTGTGCCGGAGCCGATAAACCTGTCACGACTCAAAGGTGAAATTATGAAACGCTGGCCTATGACGAGTTTACTAGATATCCTCAAGGAAGATGATTTGCGTGTAGACTTTACAGAACTTTTTAAAACAGCTGCATCGAGAGAGGTCATTAGTAAAGATTTGTTACAGAAGAATATCTTATGCTTATACGGTTTGGGGACAAATGCTGGGTTAAAGCGAATTTCATACGGAGAACATGGAGAAAAATACAAAGAACTATTATACATACGGCGAAAATATATTGATAAAGATAATTTGCGTAATGCTATTGCTGAGATTGTTTCGGTATAGGGGGTAGAGGTGTCATGATTTACTGGCATGTGGCTAAACATTCAACTTGTATCTAATAATTTACTACCTTCGTACATGTTTTAGAACCTTCCTTTCATGTACATACTGTATGTAGATAAATGCAGTAAGAAAGGAAGGGACCTCTGTGTCATTTTTTAATATTTTTATTGAACTAATGATCGGATTTTTAGCCTTGTTTTTTATTATAAAACTTTTAGGTAAAACACAATTTGCACAAATCACTCCGTTTGATTTTATTTCTGCACTGATTTTAGGTGAAATGGTCGGGAATGCGATCTTTGATCAAGAAGTCAGCATCTTACATATTCTCTTTGCCGTTGGGGTTTGGGGCGTTTTAATTTACACAATTGAATGGCTTTCACAAAAATTTAAATCATTACGTGCCTTTTTAGAAGGAAGACCTACACTTATCATTGATAAGGGGAATATTCGCTACAATCGTTTGAAAAAGAATAAGCTTGATCTGAATCAATTGCAGACGCTCATTCGAGCAAAAGGTCATTTTGCTCTTAATGAAATAGAATTTGCGATTTTAGAAACGGATGGCTCTGTCAGTGTCCTTCCAAAAATGAAATACACACCAGCTACAGCAGAGGATGTGAACGTGAAAGGAAAAGAAGTCAAATTGCCTAGAACGTTTATTATTGACGGGGAAATCTTAAGAAAAGACTTACAGGAAGCAGGATTTGACGATGCATGGCTGCGAAAGCAATTAAGAAAGCAGCATATTTCTTCCTATAAAGACGTCCTATTCTGTGAATGGATTGAAAATGAAGGGATTTATGCGATCAAATATGAGAAATCTGAAAAAAAATCCACAACATAAAGCATTGGGTGTTTTTTCTTGTGGTCAATGAATATAATATTTCAATGAAAATGATGATGAAGTTTGGTAAAGTACTGCTTGTTTTAAAAGAGCTGAAATAAAAAGTCTTGGAAATGAGTATATTACTGCGAAATCCACAACAGATTCGCACGGCTATGTTTTCATTGATTCCACGTTAAAAAAGTGAATGGCAGCTGCTCAATCTGTTTATTTAGTCAGTCCGTAGAGACCTCATTCTCCCGTCACGTGCCTTCATACAAAAATGGAGGATCATAATAAAAGCAGAAGGATGGCATAATTGGGATAACAGTGACAACGAGAAGGGAGCAATGTGACAAACCGCTTGAAATGGTCAACGATTTTAACCAAAAACGAAGCAAGTCAAATCACGGTTCAGGCTGTTCTTGGTGAAACCGATGGATGGAATCAAAAAAAGGTAGAGGCTTGTCAGTTTTCGTCAAAGAAAGCTGACTTTTCTGTTTAAAAAACCTTTGAGAACAAACGTTCTTTTGTGTATAATGAAAAAGGAGGGATTGCGTGAAGCGTTTTTCACAGTTCATGGTTTTACATATTTGGATCATGTCGATTTTATTGCTCCCTTTTTCAGTGAAAGATGAATATCTAAAAGCTCATGATCATCAAGCTGAATGGATCACGGTTTTAGACGAATTCATTCAAGCAGCACCTGATTTAGAGGGCGCTATCTCTGGCATTAGCGTCCGCGATACTTCTGATACCTCTCTTCTTTATGAACATCAAGCTGATATCCGTCTCACTCCTGCTTCTAATATGAAACTGCTCACATCAGCTATCGCCCTTGATCTACTTGGTGAAACACACACATTCCCTACAGACGTATGGATGGATGGTTCTATTCAAAAGAAAACGTTATATGGCAACCTGTATCTCCGAGGCACAGGAGATCCTACTTTATTAGAGGAGGATTTTGCTGCATTAGCCAAACAAGTCAAAAAGGCAGGCATACATACAATTCGTGGACAGCTTGTGGGAGATGACACTTGGTATGATAATACGAGATATTCCATTGATTTGCCTTGGAGTGATGAAGATCAATATTACGGCGCACAAATATCTGCTCTCACAGCTTCACCGAATCGAGACTATGATGCTGGAACCATAATCTTTGAAGTAAAGCCTGGAAAGAAAGCTGGTCAGAAAGCCACATATGACATGATTCCGAAGACTGACGTTGTTCATGTCATCAACCGAGTAAAAACGGTTTCAGAAGGCGGAAAAAAGAAGATATCTTTTAAGCGATCTCACGGTTCGAACGACATTACTTTGACTGGGAGCATTCCACTTAAAGCAAGTACATCTAAACAATGGGTTGCATTATGGGAGCCGACAACCTATGCCTTAGACTTAATGAAACGTGCGCTTAAGGCAGAAGGAATTCAGGTAAAAGGACCACCCAAAACAAAACAAGTTCCTAAAAAAGCAACAAAAATCGCCTCTCATTCATCTATGCCTTTATCAGAACTGCTTGTTCCCATGATGAAATTAAGCAACAACACCCATGCAGAAATTTTGTTAAAGGAACTTGGTAAGCGGGTAAAGAACAAAGGAAGTTTTGAAAAAGGGCTAGATGTGATAAACGATCGACTTTCTGCCTTTGGCATAGATCCGTCACTTACTGTGCTAAGAGATGGGTCAGGCATATCACCGATTAACCTTGTCTCTGCAAACCAATTTACTCTATTTTTGACAACCATTCAAAAAGAAAAATGGTTTAAGACCTATATAAATGCGCTTCCGTTAGCAGGAGCAAGTGAACGAATGGTGGGAGGCACATTAAGGAACAGATTGAAAGAACCAGCTACACTAGAAAAAGTACGTGCGAAAACAGGCTCATTATCAACTGTCAGCACACTTTCTGGATATATGGAAACGCAGAGCGGAAAAACGCTCGCTTTTTCCATATTATTGAATCATCTTGTTGATGACGAAAAGGGAAAAGATATAGAAGACCGTATTGTCAGCATCTTAGCTGAGGATCTTTAGACAGAGAAGGAGAACCATCATGACGTTAGATAATCATCAATCTTTAGTAAAAACCATGTCCATCTTTCTGATTCCCCTTTTATTAAGCAATATTTTACAATCAATCGGACAGCTTGTGTCTATTGTACTTGTCGGTAGATGGATTGGAGAGGATGCAGTAGCTGCGATTTCTGCATTCTTTCCGCTTTTCTTTTTACTCGTTTCTTTTTCTATTGGGATTGGGTCAGGAAGCTCGATCCTGATTGGACAAGCATACGGTGCAAAAAATGAACAGAGATTAAAAGAAATTATAGGCACAACGCTTTCGTTCACCTTTTTGATCGGATTCTCTTTAGCAATCATTGGAGGTTTCTTCGCAACAGATATCTTAAATCTGATGGGGACACCTGCCAATATTGTTGAGGAAAGTGCGGCTTATGCTAGAATTCTTTTCATCTCAATGCCGATCTTATTTCTTTATTTCGTCTATACGACCTTTTTACGAGGGACAGGGGATTCGAAAACGCCTTTTTATTTTTTAATAATTAGTACAGGAACGAATATTTTGCTGTTGCCGATTTTATTATTCGGCTGGCTCGGGCTACCGGCTTTTGGTTTGTACGGCGCTGCGTATTCCTCTGTGATTTCAACAATTGTGACGTTTATCATTCTGCATATCTATCTATATAAAACAAAGCATCCGCTGCGGATTGATGCGTCGGTTAGAAAGCATGTATTGATGAAAGGGGATCTATTAAAAACGTTATTAAAGCTAAGTATTCCTTCAAGCATTAATATGATCCTCATTTCTTTATCAGAAATTGCTGTCATTTCTTTTGTAAATGACTATGGTTCACAGGCAACAGCTGCCTATGGTGTTGTCAATCAGGTCGTGAGCTATGTGCAGATGCCAGCAGTTAGTCTTGGCATTGCCGTCTCTATCTTCGCAGCACAATTCATTGGTGCAGGAAACATGAATCGTCTCAAAGATGTCATTAAAATTGGGCTAGGACTAAACTTTGCCATAGGCGGATTGATTATTGTTTTCGTCTATATCTTTGCACCGCAGATTTTATCCATCTTTTTAACAGATCCTGAGACGATCGATATTGCGTATAGTCTGGTCGTCATTTCTCTATGGAGCTATCTCATTTTTGGAACGGCGCAAATTGTTGCAGCCACAATGAGAGCAAGTGGAACCGTTCTATGGCCAACGATCTTTAGTGTTTGTTCGATTTGGCTTGTTGAAGTACCAGTTGCTTATGTGCTATCACACTATACATCGCTTGGTATCAAGGGAATCTGGATCGGCTATCCTGCGGCTTTCTTTGTAAACCTACTCCTTCAATTCGGCTACTATCAGCTGATCTGGAAGAAAAAACAGATCGTTGCGCTTGTTCAATCATAATGAGAGGCTATCCTGCGGCAAGATCCATCACTTGTTAGGAGTCTAATCGTCTATGTTTTTGAATCAAAGAAGTGAACTCAGCTCGTACGATATTGGTGACTTTTCTTATGCTTGACCAGATTTCCAAGTACTGACGTGGGGAAGTTTAGTTTCATTGCAAACGAAGTGACGTTTGTCTTGGAGGTGAACACCGAACAGATTGGTTCACAACATATCCTTTAATCAAAGCTGCCCGTATTGAAGGACATCCTAAAGCAAAAGGAGATGTCCATATAGGGCATGATGTTTGGACTGGGTATGGAGCGACGAACATGTCGGGAGTAAGTACTGGGAATGGGGCAGTGATTGGTGCAAATAGTGTGATCACAAAAAATGTACCGGCATATGCCATTGCAGGATGAGATATTGTTTTTTTCACATAATTGAAAAACCTCATTTACTAGAATAGTGGATTTTAGAGTTTTCAATCATACAGTCTATGTTTCACTTTTCATAATCTCATAAAAAAGAAAGGCTGATAAAGCCTTTCCCAGCTTGTAGACAAAGTCTACAAGCTTTTTTGTATAATAAGGGTAATAACACAATTCTGCGGGGGATGAACATGTTATCGAAACGTGAAGAAGAGAGAAGAAATCAATTAGAAGTAGTGGCTTTAGA
>NZ_JBAWSW010000019.1:0-52910 GCF_037104745.1 Bacillus sp. FJAT-53060 | reverse complement strand
TCCGCAAGGAAGTAAGATCCCTGAAAGATGATCAGGTTGATAGGTCTGAGGTGGAAGCGTGGTGACACGTGGAGCTGACAGATACTAATAGATCGAGGACTTAACCTATATTCTAATGTGAAGCATGGACGTTGTTATCTAGTTTTGAGAGAACATTTTTAAAATATCTCTTGATTTATTTTCAATACATAGTATAATATCTTTTGTCACTAAATTGTCTGGTGATGATGGCGAAGAGGTCACACCCGTTCCCATACCGAACACGGAAGTTAAGCTCTTCAGCGCCAATGGTAGTTGGGGGTTTCCCCCTGTGAGAGTAGGACATCGCCAGGCTTTCTTCATTCCGCAGTAGCTCAGTGGTAGAGCTATCGGCTGTTAACCGATCGGTCGTAGGTTCGAATCCTACCTGCGGAGCCAATTTGGAGAGCTGTCCGAGTGGCCGAAGGAGCACGATTGGAAATCGTGTAGGCGGTAAACCCGTCTCAAGGGTTCGAATCCCTTGCTCTCCGCCACAAGATACATATAATAGATGGCCCGTTGGTCAAGCGGTTAAGACACCGCCCTTTCACGGCGGTAACACGGGTTCGAATCCCGTACGGGTCACCATTTTATAGAATATATACCAGCATTTTTTTCCGGAGGATTAGCTCAGCTGGGAGAGCATCTGCCTTACAAGCAGAGGGTCGGCGGTTCGAGCCCGTCATCCTCCACCATATCTTTTATATTGTCGCGGGGTGGAGCAGTTCGGTAGCTCGTCGGGCTCATAACCCGAAGGTCGCAGGTTCAAATCCTGCCCCCGCAACCAAACTTTTTATTTTTATATTGGTCCGGTAGTTCAGTTGGTTAGAATGCCTGCCTGTCACGCAGGAGGTCGCGGGTTCGAGTCCCGTCCGGACCGCCATTTATACATATTCATCATATTGATGTTGGCTCGGTAGCTCAGTTGGTAGAGCAACGGACTGAAAATCCGTGTGTCGGCGGTTCGATTCCGTCCCGAGCCACCACTATTTGCCGGTGTAGCTCAATTGGTAGAGCAACTGACTTGTAATCAGTAGGTTGGGGGTTCAAGTCCTCTTGCCGGCACTGTTTTTCAAATGTGGAGGGGTAGCGAAGTGGCTAAACGCGGCGGACTGTAAATCCGCTCCCTCCGGGTTCGGCGGTTCGAATCCGCCCCCCTCCACCATTTTTAGGGGCATAGTTTAACGGTAGAACAGAGGTCTCCAAAACCTCCGGTGTGGGTTCGATTCCTACTGCCCCTGCCAATTATATGATTT
Organism: Bacillus sp. FJAT-53060; assembly: GCF_037104745.1. Lineage (NCBI taxonomy): Bacteria > Bacillati > Bacillota > Bacilli > Caryophanales > Bacillaceae > Bacillus > Bacillus sp. FJAT-53060. The sequence goes on along the minus strand of NZ_JBAWSW010000019.1, from coordinate 51,636 downwards.
ATAACATCTATGGCGGTTGTGGCGAAGTGGTTAACGCACCAGATTGTGGCTCTGGCACTCGTGGGTTCGATTCCCATCAATCGCCCCATTTTATTATTGGGCTATAGCCAAGCGGTAAGGCAACGGACTTTGACTCCGTCATGCGTTGGTTCGAATCCAGCTAGCCCAGTTGATATGCGGAAGTAGTTCAGTGGTAGAACACCACCTTGCCAAGGTGGGGGTCGCGGGTTCGAATCCCGTCTTCCGCTCCAATAATGGCGGCATAGCCAAGTGGTAAGGCAGAGGTCTGCAAAACCTTTATCCCCGGTTCAAATCCGGGTGTCGCCTTTTTTTTTGAAAAGACTGCCGGGGTGGTGGAATTGGCAGACACACAGGACTTAAAATCCTGCGGTAGGTGACTACCGTGCCGGTTCAAGTCCGGCCCTCGGCACCATTGTTTTTTATTATAAGTTGCGCTCTTTAAAGATCATGCCGGTGTGGCGGAATTGGCAGACGCGCACGACTCAAAATCGTGTTCCTCACGGAGTGCCGGTTCGACCCCGGCCACCGGTACCACATCGCGGGTGTAGTTTAGTGGTAAAACCTCAGCCTTCCAAGCTGATGATGAGGGTTCGATTCCCTTCACCCGCTCCAACTTACATACTGATAAATTGACTGACTGCTAATGAAAATTAGCGGTCTTTTTTGCTTTTATGTACATGATTATTGAAGGCAAAGTCAAATTCCTATGGTCATATGCACCCTTTCATTAAAACAATTTATTTTTGAGGGAATGATGAAAAGATGAGAAGGAACAATCAGCTATCAACAAAAGACATTGACTTAATTATGGACAATGTGGCAAATGAGAAGAGAAGATTGAATTTAAAGGAGCATTAAAGCTATTTATTGAGGACTGTGAAATAAAATCTGAGCCTTTAGAGGAAAGGAGGGGCAGGGTGTTACTAGCTCAATATGAAAAAGAAAAAGTGAAAGCCATATTTGATTATCATAATCTATGTGATGATGTGCTTTATGTTGAATTGTTATACCTTTAGAGCCTCTTATTAAACTAGAATTGGAATCCGAACCAGATCAAATTAGTTGGATTTATAAAACTTTAATGAAAAATCAGTATGATAAGGAACATGTCCTTATGTTTAGGATCATTACAGTGGATTCTAGCGTTTATTATATGTTATGCCATATTCGTTTTATTTCTAAATGATCTTGGCTAAAGTGTTTCAATACATAGACATCTGGATTGCTGAGCTTCTCCCACTCATTGAATCCAATGTTCGAATCGGCGTGTTTGAGGAGCAGGCTCATGATATTGCCGTGTGTAACGAAGAGGGTATGATTTTCTTCTACTTCTATTTGTTCGTAGAGAGCCTCTACTATTCGGTTCATTGCTTCTTGACTTGATTCTCCGCCTTCATATGTGATGTGTAAATCCGAAAAACTGAGCTTTAGCTTCTCATACCAATCATCCATCGGCTTTCTACTTAACACACGTTCAGAGAGACGCTCATCTATTTTTATCTTAAGTTGTTTTGCATGGGCGAGCGGCTCAATGGTTTGGATGGCTCGTTTATAGGGACTTGAGATGATCTTATTGAGGTGAATGCCGGAAAAGAACTGAGCCAGCGCGAGTGATTGAGTGATGCCTTGCTGCGTTAAAGCCGCATCTTTCAATTGTCCATCTGCTTGGCAGTGTCTGACTTTCATGGGATTACACCTTTCATTGAGTATTGGATGAGCATTCACGAAGGTCTAGGTTAATTTGTTCGTATCTGTATCTTTATATGGATCGATGAGCTTGGATGTAAGGTCTAAGTTGAACAAAAAGTCATCTACGTGGTCTGTACCAAAGGGAAATGTGGAAAAGTTGATTGGGATGCTGCCTTCTTGCTTTTCTGAAGTGATCGACTGATTGTTTTGCTTTTTTCTCCAGTTCTTAAACAAGCTCATGTAAGCTACCCTTTTCTAAGAAAAAGATGGATTTATGCTAATAATACGAGGAAGTTGTACAAGCGTCAATCCTTTTTCAAATAGGTCTATTCATTTGATTCCCTATGGTGGTGTCACTTCAATTGAAGGGAAATTTGAATCAGCTTGACTTCATTTAAGACATTGATCATCCGCTGGAACATTTTGTAAATAAATTTACAAAATCGAAATCACTGCTCCGTCTAAAAGACAGGTTTTTGTGCTTCTTCTCATATGTCTTGAAGCTCTCTATCCTCTGTATATGGATGGATATGTGATACCAGCAAGAATTCATCTGCACCTTTTGTACTCTGGTACCTGAAGTGGAACAATGGATTCCTTATGTAATTGTGCCTGTTTTTTCCGTAACCCATCTTCTTCTGTTACCAGTAGAGTCTCACCTTCGGTTGTGATGGCCATTTTCCTTCCATGCAATCAGTGGAATCGAATCGGTACAAAGAGATTCTTTACCTGCGCCTACTCCAGAAGGTCCTGTGACCTCAATAATCTTAATCTATATCTTTATCACACCGTACATTGATAGGAGAAATCGTGTCACAATAAAGAAGAAAATTAAGAAGTAAGGGTAGAGTTTTGTATAAATTTGGGTAAACGAGTCAAAAAGCCTAGGTTATTCATCCTTTTCTTTATAATTACTTTGACACGATTAGATGAAAAAAGTAAAGTAGTACTAAGTAATTTACAAAACACTCTTCATTCACTGAAACATGAAGTGTGTGTAAATTTTATTTTTTTTGAAACTTATGATGCTTCTCATACGTTATATTAAAGGAACTCCTTGGTCTGCCGGAGACAAAGCATTGGAATGCTTGGCGAAGAAGATTTACATTTGCAAAATGAATGTAAATTTTTTATGAATTCATTTATATCAATTTGTTAATAGAAAGAAGAGGTATTATGAAAAAAATATTTTTGAACAAATATAGCTTTTTTGTATTGGCTGTCCTTTTATTCTGGGCAAAATCGTATACAGCCTACAAGATGGACTTTAATTTAGGAGTAAAAGGTTCTTTTCAAGAGGGACTTCTCTTATTAAATCCATTTAGTTCAGCCATTGTGTTTTTGGGACTTGCTCTCTTTTTAAAGGGGCGTAAATCGGCTATTGTTTTAATTGTGATTGATTTTATTATGACCGGACTTTTATATGCAAATGTAGCGTACTACCGTTTCTTTGATGACTTTTTAACTTTCCCAACAATGAAGCAAGCAGGAAATCTTGGAGGAGGCATGACAGACGGTGTGTTATCAAGTATTAAGCCGCATGACATTTTGTACTTCCTTGATATCTTGATCTTGATTGCCATTGTGATTTGGAGACCGGAAATCAAGAAATTCCAAATGAAAAAGACATTTGCATTGCTTATTGTTGCAGCAGGTGTCGGCCTGTTCTTTGTCAACCTTCATTTAGCTGAAAAGGATCGTCCAGAATTATTAACAAGAACTTTTGATCATAAGTATATTGTTAAGTATTTAGGCGTCTATAATTATGCGATTTATGATGGGATTCAATCGGCGCAAAATGCAACACAGGTTGCAAATGCGAGCAGTGATGATTTAACGGATGTTGTGAACTATACGGCTTCTCACTATGCAAAGCCAAATGCAGAGTATTTTGGCAAAGCGAAAGGTAAAAATATCATTAAAATCCATTTAGAGAGTTTTCAGTCGTTTTTAATTGATTACAAGCTAAATGGGGAAGAAGTTACGCCGTTTTTAAACAAACTGGCTCATGGGGAAGATGATTTTACGTATTTCGATAACTTCTTCCATCAGACAGGTCAAGGAAAGACAGCGGATGCTGAACTGATGATGGATAATAGTATGTTTGGCTTGCCAGAGGGTGCAGCGTTTGTGACAAAAGGGGAAAATACCTACCAATCACTTCCTGCAATTTTAAATCAAAAGGAAGATTATACAAGTGCAGTTCTTCACGGGGATTATAAATCTTTCTGGAACCGTGACACCATTTATAAGCATATGGGAATTGATCAATTCTTCGATGCCTCTTATTACAATATGGATGAAGAAAATCTTGTGAATATGGGACTGAAGGATAAGCCGTTCTTTAAAGAGTCAATCCCAATGTTAGAATCATTGAAAAAACCATTTTATGCACACTTAATGACACTGACTCATCACTATCCATTTAATTTAGATGAGAAAGATGCCACTATTCCAAAAGCAACAACTGGCGATAAGACAGTAGATAATTATTTTCAAACAGCAAGATATTTAGATGAATCATTAGAGCAATTCTTTAAGGATTTGAAAAAATCAGGTCTGTATAAAGACTCAGTTATTTTATTATATGGTGACCATAACGGTATTTCTGAGAACCATAACCGTGCAATGAGTGAAATTCAAGGAAAAGAAATTACACCGTATCAAAATGCACAAAATCAGCGTGTACCGCTGATGATTCGTATTCCTGGTAAACAGGGCGGCGTGAATCATACGTATGGCGGTGAAATAGACGTGATGCCAACGCTTCTCCACTTACAAGGTATCGATTCAAACGAGTTCGTGAATTTTGGGACAGATCTATTTTCAAAAGAACATGATCAAACAGTTGCATTCCGTAGTGGAAACTATGTGACACCAAAATACACACTTGTAGATAATACTGTCTACGACACGAAAACGGGTAAAGTGATGAAGCAAAATAAAAAGACAGAGGCGATCAAAGCCCGTGTAGATAATCAGTTAAGTCTTTCAGATAAAGTGCTTTACAGGGATCTTCTTCGATTCCATAAGCTATCTGATTTTAAACCAGTGAATCCATCTGATTATTTCTATGGTAAAACAAACAAAACGCAAGAAGCGGATTCTTCTGCTAAGTAACTAAGTTTTGGGCAAGCACAGGAAAGGTGCTTGCCTTTTTCTCTCTCATAGCTTGATTTATTGGCAAAATATGTTTATATTTTAAGTAGCTGACGAAACTCATTTTGTCCTAGTGGATTTCAGGAGGAGCTTATGATAACAAATACAAAAACACAAAAAAAGAAATCAGAATTATGGGGCTGGATCAAGGCCATCTTAATTGCATTCATTGCTGTTTTTATCATTCGTAATTTTATATTTGCGCCGTATATTGTCAAAGGGTCTTCTATGGATCCGACATTGCATAATACAGAGCGGGTCTTTGTGAATAAAACCGTCGATTATTTCGGTGATTATAAACGAGGACAGATCATTGTACTTGATGGGGAAGACCGCAGCACTCATTACGTGAAACGATTGATTGGTTTACCAGGTGATAAAATTGAAATGAAAAATGACCAGCTGTACGTCAATGGTCAAAAAGTGGCGGAGCCTTATTTAGCGTCAAACAAAAAGAAAGCAGCCGCAGATGGCACCTTGTTGACGCCTGATTTCGGTCCTCTTACAGTCCCGAAAGGAAAGTACTTTGTCATGGGTGACAATCGCCAGAATTCAATGGACAGCCGCAACGGTCTAGGTCTTTTTACAAAGAGTGATATTCAAGGGACAACATCATTTGTGTTTTATCCTTTCCAAGATATTCGGTTACTTAATCAATAAGAAAAAAGCACACTGTCGTGTGGTTCAGACCGTAGACAAACCCTACCTTTACTTCAAGTAAAAGTGGGGTTTTCACTTATTTTGATAAAATTTATCAGTTGTCTTACCCTGGACATGGTCGTCTCCATGTCCAGTTTGCTAGCTTTTTGAGATTCATGGCAGCGAAAGTAAGCATCGCCTGCATCATTCGAGTGCTTGATACAGATTATGATGGGAATCTCGTGATAGGAGAAAGACGCATCACAAAACCAGGTCAGAATTTGAGATAACAGATGAGTTGTTGTTGACAGAAGGATAAGATTGAATCAAAAGAAGCAAAGGACCACTCTCTTTTTGGTTCTCCTTCTTGTATTAGCAAGGTGTGATCAAGCAGCGGTTGGTTCAGAAAACAATGTAAAAGAGATTAATGAATGCAGCATAGTCTAAGCCCATTGCTTTTAGCAAAGGAAGAAGGCATGAGAGTAAAGTGGGGTGAGTTTCAAAGCGCCCTTCCCCAATTTGAAGGGCTTGGCGCTAATCAATTAGATTTTTCATAGGAAGAGAAGGAGGAACGAGTGATGAAGAAGGAAAGGTTTTTTTCAATGAACTTTCTTGTATATACATATTTTAAGTGACAAGAGAAGAAGGAAAATATGCTCACTCTTTTGTTAAAATTATCGGTAGATATTTCATAATTGGTGTAATAACGACATGTAATTAGGACTTTTATATCTGATATATCGGAGGAATTCTTTCTATCTCACAAAAAAGAAAGAATATATAGAAGAGATGAAGATAAAAGACTATTTTAAAATAGAGGAAAAAGATGGTTCGTTTGACATTGTTTGGGTTCGTTGGTTCTAATGGAGTGATGAAATCTAGTGAAAAAGAGAGGGTTTGTGCATTAAAAAGGAAATAATTGAATAAAAGATCCCATTTTACCCAAAGGTGTGTTCTTGTCAAAAATGGGATCTTCTGTTGATGTTTGGAGTGTGACACCTATGATACGATCAGTTCATCATAAGATGGGAGGTGAAAATTATGACTTATGCAGCACCGCAAGTAGATTATTCCACTATGGAACCTGCTATTATGGACCAAGCTTGGTTCTTAGTATTTGTTGCAGTCCTTCTGGCATTGGGAGCAACAGTTGTTCTAGGAGCAGCAATTTGGTGTTTAGCAAACGGCAACGGTAGCTTTACAGGAGGCGTTCGATGGGAAAGTGGCTTACACGTTAATATTGAATGTAAGTAGCTCTACTTAGGATTCATCTTCTTACTTCTAAGGTATGACACCAGGGCTAAACCGTCTGTGGCGGGCGGTTTAGCCTGATCTGTTTTAATGAATATACAGCCACTTGGAGGTTATATGTTTACGATCGAGAATTTAACTAAGACGTATAAAAATAATGTAACTGCTATCAATGATTTTCATTTAAAGATCGCTCCTCATCAAATTGTTGCTGTTGCTGGTCCGAATGGATCCGGTAAAACAACGATGATTAACTGTACACTCGGGATCATTAAGCAAACAGAAGGAACGATTCACATAAAGGATGTGACAAATGATAATCCATCCTTTAAAAAACAAGTAGCCTATGTTCCAGATGATCTGCTGCTCCCTGAAGCATTGACTGGTGCTGAATATTTAGATTTTGTTTCCTCTATGTATGAATGTAAAACAAATCATAGAAGAAATCAACTAATTGAATTGTTTGACATGGATTCAGCTTTATCAAGACCTATCGAAACATATTCACATGGTATGAAAAAAAAGACACAGCTGATTGCCGGCTTTATGCTTGATAGTCAATTGGTGATCATGGATGAGCCCTTTAGAGGACTTGATATTGAAGCGGTTATAAACACAAAGAAACTCATGAAGCGTTATGCCAAGCACCATGGTGCGATCTTGCTTTCAACGCATGATATGCTTTCAGCAGAAGAGCTGTGCCACAAAATCGCCATTATTTCAAAGGGAAATAAAATGGATGAAGGAACAGTTTCAGCATTAAAAGAGAAGTATCAATCTAGCACACTGGAACAAGTGTTTCTGAAAGCTTCAATGTTAAGTGATAGGGGTGCACATTTTGATGAAATCATTAATCATTTCTAAAATGATGCTTAAAATGTGGCAGCAGGAGATGTATAAGCTCTTTGATACTCAAACGAAGCGAATCATTGTGGTCTTATTCTTTTTGTTTGCAGTCACAATGGGAGCCATCATCGGATACAGTTTTACAGGTGTCTTTATAAAGTCTTTCTTAAATGGAGATGAACGTTCACTTGGACTGTTGGTTGTGTCAATGGCGATCAATGCATCCATTTTTACAAGCCTGTTGTTTGTTCTGATCAAGGTCAGAACGCCCGAACAGGACCGGTTTTCTATGCAGCTTAGCTGGTTTCCGCTTTCGACATTTCAGAAAAGCCTTGGATACTTCATTCCGATGGTGACAGTGGTGGCAGGGCTTGTTTTATTCTTTATCGGTGTCTTGCTTTTACCTAATTTTATTGCCAAAGGGATCGGTATTTTCTTTATTCTCACTTTCTTCTTGATGGTGCTTTTGCAATCGCTGTTTGTCCTAACACTTTTGCAGTTCATTTACAACATGACCTATTTGCTCGTTCTAAAATTTAAATTACCATTGCAAAAATTTGCAGCGATATTTGTTTTATTGGTGCTAGTTGTTGCGTATGGAATGACGCATTTTGACATCAGTAAAATTCAGCAATCATATATACAGTTTGATTATCATTTGATGTATTTTACAGCCCCATTTTTCCTTGCGGGACAAGGGATGTCTCCTCAAGGAGTAAATTATGCGATTTTGATTCTGTTCATCCTATTATCCGCAGGCGGTGCGTTTTTTTCTCTTGCTCTTATGCCGATTATGGTAGAGAAAAAAGCATTAACTTTTTTAAACAAACTACCATTCTCGTCTTCAAAAAAGTGGTCACTCATTGTAAAGGAAATCAAATCACAGGTGAGAAATGAAGAAAACATTTTAAACTTTCTCGTTCTCCTTATCGTGATCTTATTTATCCGCTATCAGTTTGCTTTCCGCTTTGAAGGAGAAGCCTTTTTTGTACTATGTGCTCTAGCTGGATTAACAGCCTTTAATTCATTTGGCAATGATAAACGAATGCTTGGAATGTATAAAACATTTGGTCTAAGGTCGTGGGAAGTGGCTCTGTATAAGTTTATCGGCCTTCTGCTCGTTGGAGTGATGCAAATTGCTTTATTCATGCTCACAACACTGACGCTCCCTGATCAGATTTTGAACGTATTGATTGCTGCTGCAGTCTTGTGTAATGCAATTGCTCTCTTTTATGTCGTGGGTATTTTACTTCCCCTTGATCGAAATAATCCATACACGGGCATTTTTTCGTTTGGAGTGCTTATTTTAATCATGATTCCAATTTTATTTATTGGAAACTACGTCATAGGGGAGTCAAGCCAAATGCTTCAGTGGTTGCTAGTGGCAGGATTTGAAGGTCTGCTCATCTTTGCCATATACAAAGGTTTTTCATGGAGGTATTCACATGATTCAACTTCTTAACAGTAAGCTAAAGATCGAGCGGGTACCGGCTATTGCTCCGTATGTCACCTTACAAAAAAGGCATCTGACTGATACCCAGTATGGAAGCACACTCCCGATTAATGAGAGTGCATATCATATGTTAACGAAAGTTGACGGCAAGAGGACAGAAGCGAATATAACGGCAGAGCTCGCCGATTTGTTTCAGGTCGATGAGTCTGTAATTGCCCGTGATTTCTATCAACTAATGATGAGTCTAAATCAGCATCATTTGCTGTCTATCCATTATCAATCGCCATATCGGGTGGTCACAGCCTGCTATCAATTTTTTAAGCAGTATCAAGTAAAGATGAAAGAGCGGTTTGATTGCAGTGGTCACTCATTCCTTCAAATATTGGGGACGGCCTTGCTCATGGTGATGCGTAAAATCATCTTTTTCTGGGTGCTCTTTATGGTGATGGCAGGAATCGCCTTTTTATTCATTCCTGATCCATCGATTGTAGTCATCGCGATTTATTTTTCCATTATTTATTTCGGATTAATTACTGGGACAGCCTTGCATGAGGCGGCACATGGATATGCACATCGGAAGTTTGCAGGACGGGATGGCCCACAAGGCTTTTTTGCGAGCGATATGATGTCCGTGAAGTTTGTGAGACCCGTATTAGATCCATTTCAGAAAAAGCAGGTATGGATTACACTACTTGGGCCACTTCTGCCAGGTGTGATCGGAGCATTAGGAGTCATTGTGACCGTTTTATTTCTGAAAGAGAATCCAATCTCAACAGGTTTTTTCATTTTTTCAATTACGTATTTGATTCAATTACTCTACCTTCTTCCGTTTATGGGAGATGGTAAGTCCATTATGAAGCAGTTATTGGTTCGTGGAATGGGAGGTCAACGATTATGAACGTTCAGGCAATGAAACAAGGCGCAATTGTTGGTGGTTTTCTAGGTTTCTTAGGCTTTCCAATGCTGACTATTGGTGTACTGTTCTATCATTTATTTCAATCAAAAACGAATCATGAATTATTATTTAATAGTCTTGCCTTTGAGATGGAAGGCTCGTCAGCTTTTACTTTTCAGATCAAACCAAACTTTTTTATTTATATGATTGTAATTTTTGCTGTGAGTTTTCTGATTGTGGCACTGCTGTCAGTAATGAAACAGAAAAAAGCGAAAGATTAGGAGAACCCTCCTAATCTTTTTTTTGTATACTCAACCAAATTTTAGTATAATGTAGAACCAAAATCAAAGGGGATATCAATGTAGAAATGGAGCATTCTTTAATTCGCAGTTTATCTACTAGCAGGATGAAAGGATTAACGAAAAGAATCAGAGTATTACTTTTATCGGAAGTCATTACAAAAATGGTCGAAACGATGAATGTGCCCTTTCAATTATATCATCAGAAAGATATATACGAATCACAATTTAGTATTTGGTTAGACAAAAATGACGAAAGCAACTTCAAGTTTTCCGTTTTAAGTAGATGATTATGTTTTTTCTGCACAATCTGAATCTGTCAAAGTGCTTCAGGAGAAAAAGCATTGATTGTGTATAGAGCTGCAATTGGCAAAGATGGCTCTTGAAGAAATGTAGAAGAACCTGGAGCAAGCGTTGAAGAATATTTTGCATGCGTATTTATGTTTTGTACAGCTAGATAAATAACTATCGTAATATATATACGGAAAATGAAGTTTTTTGACGAAAATCTTCATATTCTGTTGACGAATTCTTAAGAAAGTTGTAATATAATAAAAGTCAACACAATGACATTGGCTTTCAAAGATGGATGCGGGTGTAGTTTAGTGGTAAAACCTCAGCCTTCCAAGCTGATGTCGTGAGTTCGATTCTCATCACCCGCTCCAATACATAATTTTGTTTATAACGCAGTGTTTCGTTTCATAGATAAACGAAGTGTTGCGTTTTTTATTATGTCAGTATAATGTGAAAAAGCGCTGTCAGACTACAGTGCTTTTTCAATGAGTTCATAGTTGCTTTCTCCACCTTGTATTTGTACAAACATTTTCGTCAAGGATTGTATAAGAGCTTCACTCTTTTCCCAGGAAATAGATGGCCGGAAAAGAATGATTTGAAGGATATTCTTTGTATCTTGAGAAATTTGTGCTTTACTTGTTTGAGAAAATAACCCTTTAAGCCCTTCACTGTCCTGCCATTCGATGTGATCAGAACTATTTTTTGACAGTAAAACAGGATCTTTGAGACGATCAGCATCTAGTGTAAGGATGGGTAAGAAATATTTTAATGAGAAAAATATCGACAAATCCTGTACGGAATTGGTCGAGTCCATAAATTGTTCCTTTTGAATATTAGAAAGAAGTGGAAGAAAAGGGACGTCTTCTAAAAGATCAGTCCATTCTTTGATCGCTGATACTTCTTCTAAGGTTTTATCCTCGTAATCAAAAAACAAAGATTCTTGAAACAGGCGTAATCGACCTTTTAACATTTGAGGCGATTTACCGACTTCAATCTGTGAATATTCAATTTGTCCAACATGAATAGACGGGCTTTGGGGATGAGATATTTCCATATGTATCTTCACAGTGACTCACTCCAATCGGTCATGATACACTCGTATTATACTTTAAACAACAGAAGAAACAAAGAAAGGAGGGGTGCAAGGTGATTCATGTTGGAAAATTAAAAGAAGAATTGATTCAATATGCGAATGAAATTGGTGTCGATAAAATTCGATTTGCAAGTGCTAATACATTTGATTCATTAAAAGACCGCCTTATCTTACATGAATCATTAGGGTATTTGTCGGGCTTTGAAGAGCCTGATATTGAAAAAAGAACAAACCCTGCTTTGTTGCTTCCAAAGGCCAAATCAATTGTTGCAATAGCGCTCGCTTATCCTTCCAAAATGAAAGATGCTCCTCGAAGCACAAAGGATGCGAGAAGAGGTATCTTTTCCAGGGCGTCATGGGGTACGGATTATCATGTTGTACTGAAAAAAAAGCTCGATATGCTCGAGGAATTTTTGAGAAGCAAACATGAAGATATACGAACGAAATCAATGGTGGATACAGGTGAACTGTCTGATCGTGCTGTAGCAGAACGTGCTGGCATTGGCTTTAGTGCAAAGAACTGCATGATTATTACACCTGAGTTCGGATCTTATGTGTACTTGGCTGAAATGATCACAAATGTCCCATTTGAACCGGATGAGAAAATGGAAGACCAGTGCGGAACGTGCAATAAATGTGTGGATTCGTGTCCAACAGGTGCCTTAGTGAATCCAGGACAGCTTAATTCTCAAAGGTGCATTTCGTTTTTAACGCAGACAAAAGGGTTTTTACCTGACGAGTTTCGGTCGAAAATAGGGAATCGATTGTATGGATGTGATACGTGCCAAACGGTCTGTCCAATCAATAAAGGAAAAGACTTTCATTTGCATCCTGAAATGGAGCCGGACCCTGAAATTGCAAAGCCGCTCTTAAAGCCGCTGCTTACGATCAGCAATCGTGAGTTTAAGGAGAAGTACGGTCATGTTTCGGGATCTTGGCGTGGGAAAAAGCCTATTCAAAGGAATGCGATTTTGGCACTTGCTCACTTTAAAGAAACCTCTGCGTTGCCAGATTTAGTTAAACTGATGCATAAAGATCCAAGGCCGGTCATTCGAGGAACGGCCGCTTGGGCTATTGGCAAAATTGGCGATCAGCAGCAGCTTTCAGAACTGGAAAAAGCCCTTGAGCGGGAAAGTGATGAAGAAGCGAGACAAGAGATTGTAAAAGGGGTTGAGTTCTTACAGACACCTTTAAATACTAAATAACATCCCTATGAACATAGAATGAACCAAACAGAGATTTTAAAAAAAGTTTGGTGGTGTCTGTGTGAAACAATTATTAGAGCAAACGTTAGAAGATAGGCTGGAGTATTTATTAAATGGCAGTGCGATCAAACAGCCACAGCTTATTTCTGATGTGGAAGCAGTAGAACGAAAAAAAGAGCTTTTCGCTAGAAGACAGGTTGAGATTGTAAAAGTGAAAGCAAAAGCAAAGCTTCTGCATTCAACGATTCAGGATGATGGAGCTCAGCATGTGCAATATCTTGCTCATCTCACTTATGTCTGTAAGGATGTAGACGATTCTTTTTATTTAGAGGAACATGTTGAAAAAAGAGAAGCGTTTCTTTATAACAACATGCTTGTGAAAGATCAAATGGTGCAGGGAAAATTGCAGAAGGAAGATGAGGTAGATAAACGCTTCCAAAACGAGGAACAATTCGGGAGAGCCTTTCACTATGATCGACGAGCAGCCGTGCAATACGCGGAGACGTACTGGAATAAAAGGAATCCAGCCTACAAAAATTTTGAGGATAACTGTACAAATTTTATTTCACAATGCTTGAAAGCAGGGAATGCGCCGACGAGAGGATATCCGAATCGGGGTTCTGGCTGGTGGGTGCGTCCACATACGTGGAGCTATAGCTGGACGGTCGCTCATTCGATGAAAAACTATTTAATGAATTCTAAGGCAGGTTTAAGAGCGAAGAAGGTTAAAGAGGCACAGGAGCTTCAAATCGGTGATGTCATTTGCTACGATTTTGAAGGTGATGGAAGGTATAATCATACAACCATTGTCGTTGATCATGATAAAGGCGGAATGCCACTTGTCAATGCACAGACGTATGACAGCCGTATGCGTTATTGGTCATATGAGGATTCGACAGCCTATACACCAGCTATTCGTTATACGTTTTTTCACATTTTGGACGATGCCGGGAAGGGTAGTTAATGGTATAATGTTGAGCGGAAAAGAAAATTTAGAGGTGAACTTTTTTGGGATTTCATGTCGTTTTATATCAACCAGAGATTCCAGCTAATACTGGAAATATTGCGCGTACATGTGCAGCAACAAATACAACACTCCATCTGATTCGTCCGCTTGGCTTTTCGACAGATGACAAAATGCTAAAGCGTGCAGGACTTGATTATTGGAAATATGCCAATGTCGTCTATCATGATTCATTGGATGAATTGTTTGAGGCTCATCCGAAGGGACAATTTTTCTATATCACGAAATTTGGCCAAAAGCCTCATACAATGTTTGATTACTCTCAGCTAGATGAAGACTATTTCTTTGTCTTTGGCAGGGAGACGAGTGGATTGCCGAAAGATTTAATTGAACGAAATATGGACCGTTGTCTTCGTTTGCCGATGACAGAACATGTTCGCTCACTTAATCTCTCGAATACGGCGGCTATCCTTGTTTATGAGGGGCTTCGCCAGCAGCAATATCGAGATCTCATATAAGATCATGATCAAAGCCGAGTTAGGTATCGTGGCTTTATTTATGAGAGATAAGAATATGTTGAAAAATGGGTATTGGAATAGATTGTGATCACGTTTTCAAAAAAGGAATAATGAGCTGAAAAAGCTACTTTTCATTAGTGCCATTAGCTCAGCTACTTTAATAGAGACCATTCCAGTCAGTATTCTAGGTCTCTCTCAGACCCAGGAAATAGTAGCAGCAAAATTATTTAAAGGATGGCGGGCGTACTTATATCAAAAGTAATGGATTTATATTTGTCACAAAAATTCAACTCCCTTCCACGATAATGTGTGTCAAATAGGTGTCAGGTAATAAAGTTGATATGCAAGTGCTGAAAACAACGAACTAAATGAAAAAAGGATGTTCCGCTGATGGAACATCCTTTTTTTCATTTACCAGGCTTGCCTTCGTAGCCAGCTGTGAAAATGGATACTAAAAACGTAATGATGACGCCCATCATAATGACCGTTCTCATATAAGCTCCCCCTTATCCCTTTGTTCCTTCGCTGCCGGTTTCATATGTTGTGAAGTTCGTCTTGAAAAGCAGAAGAAGAAGATCTTTTTTCTCCTGTTTTTCCTTTATTATGAAGGGTCTTGCGGATGGTTGTCAATTCAGTTCAGCAATTCGTCATTTTGAAGAACGAAAGCATGTAATAGGACACCTCCGCATAGATTGTAAAACAGTATCTGATTTCTAGCTTCAATCTTGAAAGAGGAGGTTCACATGGATATTTTAAAGAAAATTGAACAGCATAGAGAAGAAGAGCAGCGTCTTCAATGGGAAGGCACATTCAGCGATTATTTAGATATTATTAAAGATAATCCACTTGTCGCTCAATCTGCTCATTCTCGCATTTATCATATGATTAAAGCCAGCGGGATTGAAGAGAAGAATGGGGTCAGAACCTACAAATTTTTTGATCAAGAGCTTTTTGGATTAGAGGAATCACTGGAAAGGCTAGTAGAAGAATATTTTCATCCTGCTGCTAAGCGATTAGATGTGAGGAAGCGTATTTTATTGTTGATGGGACCAGTAAGTGGCGGAAAATCTACGCTTGTGACAAGGCTGAAAAGAGGGCTTGAAGAATATTCACTGACAGATGATGGCGCAGTCTATGCCATCAAAGGCTGCCCAATGCATGAAGACCCGCTTCATCTGATTCCGCAAAATCTGCGGGAGGATTTCTATAGTGAATATGGCATTCGTGTTCAGGGGAATTTGTCGCCTCTGAATATGATGAGACTGGAAGAGGAATATGGCGGCCGAATTGAGGATGTAAGAGTGGAGCGGATTTTCTTCTCAGAGGATAAACGAACCGGCATCGGTACCTTCAGTCCGTCTGATCCGAAATCTCAGGATATTGCCGATTTAACAGGAAGTATTGATTTTTCAACTATTGCTGAATTTGGCTCAGAATCGGATCCTCGTGCGTACCGGTTTGATGGGGAACTCAATAAGGCAAACCGCGGAATGATGGAGTTTCAGGAGATGTTAAAGTGCGATGAGAAATTTCTATGGCATCTTCTTTCATTAACCCAGGAAGGAAATTTTAAGGCAGGCCGTTTTGCCTTGATTAGTGCGGATGAACTGATCGTTGCACATACGAATGAAACCGAGTATCGGTCGTTTATTTCAAATAAGAAGAATGAGGCGCTGCATTCACGAATGATTGTGATGCCGATTCCTTATAATCTAAAGGTGACAGAGGAAGAACGTATTTACCATAAAATGATTTCAGAAAGTGATGTCTCAGATGTTCATATTGCACCGCATACCCTGAAGGTGGCGGCTATGTTCTCCATTTTGACAAGGCTAAAAGAGCCGAAGCGGTCTGATATTGATTTGGTCAAAAAAATGCGTCTGTATGATGGGGAAAGTGTCGAAGGCTTCCAATCTGTTGATATTGAGGAGATGAAAAAGGAATGTCATGACGAGGGAATGAGTGGAATTGACCCACGGTATGTAATTAATAGAATTTCATCCACTATTATTCGAAAAAATATGGAATCGATCAATGCACTGGATGTCCTTCGTTCCTTAAAAGAAGGGCTCGATCAGCATCCGTCTATCTCGAGCGAAGATCGTGAGCGTTATTTGAATTTCATTTCTGTCGCGCGTAAAGAGTATGACAATATCGCGAAGAAGGAAGTTCAAAAGGCATTTGTTTATTCCTATGAAGAGTCTGCGAAAACGCTTATGGATAATTACTTAGACAATGTCGAAGCTTACTGCAACAAAAACAAGATGCGTGATCCATTAACTGGTGAAGAAATGAATCCTGATGAAAAGCTCATGCGTTCAATTGAGGAACAGATCGGTATTTCTGAAAACGCCAAAAAGGCATTCCGTGAAGAGATTCTTATTCGAATTTCGGCTTATGCGAGAAAGGGCAAACGCTTTGATTATAATTCCCATGAGAGATTACGAGAGGCAATTCAGAAAAAGCTGTTTGCTGATCTAAAAGATGTGGTGAAAATCACGACCTCGACGAAAACACCAGATGAACAGCAACTGAAAAAGGTAAATGAAGTAGTGGCTAGATTGATTGATGAATATGGCTATAATTCAACAAGTGCAAATGAACTCTTAAGATATGTAGGTAGTCTTCTGAATCGTTAATAAATGAAGGAGGCATTATTGGCGCACATCCGCACCGGTAATGTCTTTTTTAGAAATAATCGTCATTTCAACAGCAGGCAGCATAGGATAAAGGAATCGATGGTTAGAAGAATTGTGCAAATAGGTGAGGAGGGGAATGAATGTCCCGGCAAGAAAAAAGTCAGTTTATTGTTTCTCAGGAAGACTGGTCCCTCCATCGAAAAGGCTATGACGACCAGCAGCGTCATCAGAAAAAAGTCAAAGAGGCGATTAAAAACAATTTGCCGGATCTTGTTACTGAGGAAAGTATCATTATGTCTAATGGCAAGGATGTTGTCAAAATTCCGATCCGGTCATTAGATGAATATAAAATTCGGTACAACTACGACAAGAATAAGCATGTGGGTCAAGGGGATGGAGACAGCCAGGTTGGAGATGTTGTCGCGCGTGATGGATCAGACAGTAAGCAAGGGAAGGGAAAAGGGCAAGGCGCGGGAGATCAAGCAGGTGAGGATTATTACGAAGCGGAAGTCTCATTAATGGATCTAGAGGAAGCACTGTTTCGTGAACTAGAACTGCCCAACCTTAAACAAAAAAAGCTTGACGACATCATTGTCGAGCAAATTGAGTTCAACGATATTCGCAAAACGGGTTTAACAGGAAATATCCATAAAAAACGAACGATGCTGTCTGCATTTAAACGAAATGCGATGACCGGAAGCCCTTCTTTTTATCCAATCTACCCAGAGGATATCAAATATAAAACGTGGAACGAAGTGACCAAACCAGAGTCGAAAGCCGTCGTTTTGGCGATGATGGATACGAGTGGAAGTATGGGACTTTGGGAAAAATATATAGCCAGGAGTTTTTTCTTTTGGATGACACGTTTCTTACGGACAAAGTATGAGACGGTCGATATTCAATTTATTGCCCACCATACGGAGGCGAAGGTAGTAGATGAGGAACATTTCTTCTCGCGGGGTGAGAGCGGGGGCACCATTTGCTCGTCTGTCTATCGTAAGGCACTAGAGCTCATAGATGAACGTTATCCACCATCACGATATAATATTTATCCTTTCCATTTTTCTGATGGTGATAATCTGACCTCCGACAATGCACGGTGCGTCAAGCTTGTTTCTGAGATTATGAAAAAAGCCAACCTATTCTGTTATGGTGAAGTGAATCAGTATAACCGACATTCCACGTTAATGTCCGCATATAAACATATTCAGGATGAGAAATTTAAGCATTATATTTTGAAGAAAAAATCAGATGTTTTTCTCGCATTAAAAAATTTTTTTCATCAGGAAGAAGTTCTTTCTTAAATGAACATTTGAAAAAACCTTTCAGCATAATGGCTGAAAGGTTTTTGGTGTGAAGAAGGAAGGGAAAACCAGAAAAAAAGTAACACTTTCTCTTTGAGATTTCAATTTTCATTTATGAATATTTAATCTTGTGAAATATTTTCAAAAAGATGCCTATCGTCTTTTCTTCTTTTTCTGCTCTTTGCTCATTAATGAACAATAAGTATAAATGAGCTATACACCATTTTTTAGCAGAGTAGATTCAGAGAAAATAGAATCGCTATGAGATTGATTCATATTCTTTCAGATGAAACCACAGCATTTAAACAGTCATGGTACGGCAATGTCGAATACACTAAGACAAATTAGCGGCTCGATCGGGACGAGTTTGATCACGACGATTTATACGAATCGGACTGACCCGTTCTTTATGAATTCATTACAGGCGGCTGTATCGAATGTGGTACATCATATGGGCATTAACGATGCTTATATGTGGGTTACGTTATTCTGTGCTGCAGGTGTCATTCTTAGCTTGTTCCTGCGAGCTCTTCAAAAGTTTAAGCAGCCAAAACCACTTGTCAAAGAAGATGAACAAGAGAAATAAATGAATGATGATATGTATCGTTCTGGAACGACAAATAAAAAGAGAACCTCTCATTTCTCTTTTTATTTGCACAAAAAAACCGCCGGCTGAAGCCGTGCGGTTTTCCTTCACTCTATAAAGTGCTAAAAGAGCAGATGCTCTTAAATTACGCTTTGTTAACGTTAGCAGCTTGTGGTCCACGGTTACCTTCAACGATTTCGAAAGAAACTGATTGACCTTCTTCTAAAGTTTTGAAGCCTTCGCCTTGGATAGCAGAGAAGTGAACGAATACATCGTCTTGACCTTCTACTTCGATGAATCCGAAACCTTTTTCAGAGTTGAACCATTTTACTTTACCTTCTAACATGAAATTTCCTCCTAAAGCGATCTTAACGCTTAAATTCACTATTCTTGCTCTTACACAAACTTCAAAGACGAAAACTCTTTCAAAACTTTCTTCTTAAAGATGATACGAACAAAAATAATTACCTCTACTTTACCAGTGTTTGTGGAAAAAAACAACTGTTATACGAAAACTTTTTTAAAAATAATGAAGGCTAACAAATTGAGGAAAAAGCCTATGCCAAAGGTCTCTCAAACTTTCGTGATTTAAAGCACCTGTTAAAAGTCATAATGAGCTTGGAATCTATACAAATTTAATAGTTGATATGATTTTGTCTGATGCTCAACAGCCCAATAAGTGAAATGCAGTTCAAATGATGTTTCATGTACAATGGTGATAAACAGGCTGGTTGTTATCACGTTGCTTATCGTAATGGATAACAGCATTTTCACTACATGATTGATATGGCGTTCAGCAATCAAAAAAGTGTTGCGATTATCATCATGGAAAAAATATTAATGAATGATGAGAATGTGTAGAAAACGCTTTCTAGATTAGGCGTGATGGCTCTATTTTTTTGAAAAGTATCCTAGATCGTTCGTAAATTACATGTTAAATTTTAGGAGGTTTAACCGTTTTCGTAAAAGAACATTTTTCAAGAGAATAAAGTAAGGAGCCTTTTTCAGAAAGGCTCCTATTTGATTTATTTGTGCTCGATGTCGTTAATGACTTGCTGGATAGATTCATCATCCATCACATTCATGACACTTTCATCAATGTGAAGAGACTGTGCATAAGACTCTTTTGGCTGATGTGTTCTTGATGCTGACTGATGCTGATTCGTCTGATTTTTTGGTTGGACAGCTGTGAACGCTTGCTTGATCATTTGCCCAACTTCAGCAGTCCCTTTTGATTCTTTGTGCGAGTGAGTTTCATGACGATACGGCTCTTGATGTGGATGATTATTGTCTTTCATCATTGAAGACATTTTCATTTGAGTCATGTTTCTCAACTTTCTCCGTAATACTGGGGAGAATAATGCAATGATGGCTGTTGAAGCAGCGATCATAGCACCAGTGCTCATACCTTTTCTTTTTTTAAACAAAACGAATCCCTCCATTTGGTCGTGATGATCCTTCATCATGTTTAGGATGACCAAACGAGGCTGAATTATGAATTCATTTTGCTGAAATAGAGAATGTGTGCATAAAAAGTTGATTGTATGAAAAACCTATGAGCAAAAGGAGGGAATAATTGATGAAGAAGAAATGGATGCTTTCTTTACTACTCGTTCCAACATTAATCACCACTGGGTGTGGAATGAACAACCAAGGCAATGAGCGAAGAGGAACAATGGAGCGACAGTATGAAAATGTCACATATAAGAACGACAACATGAGACAGGATCAGCAAAATGTCCAAACACCTCAGAAGGTCAAAGTAGCAGATAAGGCGTCAGAGCTTGTAGCCAACATGCCTGAAGTGAAAACAGCTAACGTGCTTGTCACAGGGAAAAATGCATTTGTTGCAGTCATGCTTGAAGGTAATAAAAGCGGCGATGTGACAGAAGATTTGAAAAGCAAAATTTCAGACAAAGTAAAATCAACGGATCAAGAAATTGATAACGTATATGTATCCACTAATCCAGACTTTGTTGATCGTATGGAAGGGTACGGAAAACGTATTAGAAGCGGAGAGCCTATTTCAGGATTCTTCGATGAATTTACTGAAACCGTTAGACGCGTCTTTCCTGAATCAAAATAGCTAAGACAAAAGCCGTATGTCATATGCGGCTTTTTTGTTTAGAACCGCACCTTGTATAACTGACTGCATAAAGTAAAAAATATATCACCTCTTGTTGATCTTTGTTTCTTCATATCAAGAGAAAGATGTTGCAGGATGAATTCAGGTGGGGAGTAAATGAAAGAAAAGCCGTCATTGATTCATAAAAAGCTTGTAGGCGGAATGATTGCAGCAGGTCTTATTTTTTATGCTTTCACCGCTTACTTGATTTATGTTACGTTTCAGCTGACAGAACAATATTTAAAGCAGGAGTTTTCTCCTAAAACGGTATTAACGGAGGGACTCAATAAGCAAGTCTATGAACATATCAGAATCTACTATACAGAGGAAGAGGATGAATTTGTCGACCTGACAATAGAGGCACTGGATCAGGCAAAGAAGAGAACCGCGTCGGTGCTTCAGTTTGATACTGACAAACCTTTAGACATTATTTATTTTGATGATAAAGATACGATTGAACAATTTGCTGGTATCAAGCATATTACGGGTTTTTACTCTGATGATAATCAAATGATTGGGTTATACCCAAATAAAAGAGAGGAATTGTTAAAGAAAGAGACACTACCTTTGTACTTTTTCAATACGCTATTCATTCATGAGTATGCTCATTTTGTTTTCTATGAAAAGGTGCATGCATACAAGGTGTCTCCAGTGATCTTTCCTCTTTGGTTCCATGAAGGAACAGCAGAATGGACGGCTTATGACGTGTTAAACGCCACGTCTGAACGGTTTGACGTCATCCCTTTTCAATCTCTTTATTCTGATCAAGATTGGCAAGAATCTCGTATGAGCTATGAGACGGATGTTTATTTACAAAGCTACTATATGATCTATGAGCTAGTGCAACTTTTCGGACGAAACATCATACATGAGATCATGGAGGAAACGGCAAAAACCGGCCGTTTTGATAGAGGTTTTGAACATGCGACAGGACAGCGTCTCACAGACTTTGAAGAACAGTTTAAGGTAATTTATCAAAGGAAAAACAGCTGACCGGAGAAATGGGTCAGCCGTTTTTTGTTTAATGAAGTGTTTTTTGCTGATTGGCTTTGCTTGGCGGCATTTGTACTTGCCCCTGCAACGGAACGAAAGTAGATGTCATGGCTTGCATATCTTGGCTTGAAAGCTGAGGAACTTGATAGTAGCCATGTTTGTTTTGGTACAAGAAAATTTCATACGCCATTTCGATAAAGTTCGGAATTTGTGCTGCAAGCACACGTCTGACAACAGGATTGGTTACTTCTAATGCTGTCATTGAAAGTAACCCTGCGTGTGATTTGACTAGGCCGAGCATATGCCCTGTGATGCCTGAGTCTTTTATATCTTGTAATGACTGATTGGGCTTTTTCGGCTGAGAAGGTTTGATCCCATACGTCACCTGCGTTTCTTCTTTCATCATATAAGTGGCAGTTTCTTCACTAGGCTTTTGTCCAGTAGAAAAACAATCTACAGTGACATTGTACTGGGACAAAACAAATTCATATTGTCGATCTAAGATGTCGGATAATGCTGGATCTTGGATAAATTCACGTAAGATCATATATTGATCCAAAATATTGATCGTACCCGCTAAAATTTCATGTAAATCGAATAACTCATGCCCGCCATGGTTGAATTCAGGCTGGGGGGCATTTCCCTGAACGGATGGTTGCTGATCGTTTTGCATAGAGATTCCTCCTTCTGTTTATATATTCTGTATTAATATGAGGATGTTTTCCTTCTTTCATGCAAAAAACATTATTTACAATTAGAGGGTTTTCTTCCTTTTTGTCGAAAAAAAGTATCATACGAATGAACATGGGGGTACCAGATGCAGGACAAAATCATTAATCGTTTGATAGAAGACGAACATGTGCAAGCACCAGTGATTGGCATTGGTGTTTCGCCGTTTGATCAGCATCATCTTGAGGCTTTTTTTCAATCGTTTTTACACGAGGTAAGTGCCTCTTTTATTGTTGTCCAAAATCGTGTGACGGGCGGTTGTATAACAAATGTGGAAGCACTTGTTTTAACGATTGGCTACCGGGCAAAAACGATTAAACATGGTGAGAAAGTCATGAAAAACACGATTTATTTTTGTCCGCAGGGTGCGGTTGTGACATTGACAGAAGACAAGCGGCTGCACATATCACAGCAGCTTTCAACTGCTCAGGCATGCTCTGTCAACACGTTGTTTCAGTCGCTTGCCAATGTGCAAAAGGAAGAGGCCTTTGCCATCTTTTTTCAAAAAGGCTTTTGTGTGGGGAATGGTTTGCTTCAATTGGTTGATCAAGGTGGTACAGCCTTATCATGTAGTGAGACAGATAGTAGACTAGACAGTATATATCATCAACATTTTAAAGACCCTTCTACCCTTGCAGTATATATTAGCAATATCATAAACCTCTCACATGTCAATGTGGCAGATCCCGTGTTGGGAAGAATCGTTGAACGTCTTGAAATGCATAAAGGTATTGCCTTTTCACCTTATGAAAAGCAAAAAATGCTCTCTGTCATTCAAAAGAGAATGCGAAGTGCAAAACAGCCAATTTCATTATTGTCAGAGTACGATCGTTTATTAGAAATAGAACCAGATGAGCTAGATCACTTACATGTACAGCTTTTAAGCGGCATGACTTCTTTTTTTAGAGATATGGAAGCTTTTCGTATATGTGAACAGAAAATCATTCCGTCGATTATTGAAAATACGATAAAAAATGGGAAAGCTCGATGCCGCGTTTGGATCGCTGGATGTTCTACAGGGGAAGAAGCCTATTCCTTTACAATTTTATTTTTAGAAGAAATGAAGCGAAGACAAGTGTCAATTGAACTTCAAGTGTTTGCAACTGACATTAACCGGAAAGCCATTCAAACTGCAAGTAAAGGTCTTTACTCGGTAGAGTCTATGGCAAAGATGCCTGAAAAATGGCGGGCGCAATATTTCGAAAAAAAAGGTGACGCTTTTATTGTGAAGCAATCGCTTAGAAAACATATTGTCTTTGCTCCTCACAATTTATTGATCGATTCACCTTTTATCCACCTCAATTTTATCAGTTGCCGAAATGTTCTCATGTACTTCCAGCCAGAAGTACAAAAACGAGTATTGTCCGCATTCCAATATGCTTTAAAGGATCAAGGAATGTTGATATTAGGGCCAAATGAAACTGTACCCAATATCCCTCGTTTGTTTCATTTGTTAAATGAAAAATGGAACATTTACACCCACTCAAACGTTCCTAAATACAATGTGTATTCGAGGCATGACGCGTGTCCTGTAGAGTTAAAAGAACGAGCTGCACAATATATGAAAGAAGTAAGCGAGGATTATGACGAATACTTGGTGATCAACGATTGTGACAAAATTTTGGCAATATCAAATGGCGCCTATTCTTACTTAGAGCATATAGAAGTGTCAGGTCAATCATGTGAACATGTGACACCTGATTATATGAAAGAGATGTTGAGCCAAACCTTTCAAAAAGTGTGGACAGAAGAGACTGAGGTTGTATTTCAGCATGTCCTCATTTCGGAAAAAGGCAGAAAGCAGTATGCCGATTTTAAAGTGAAAAGTTTTGATCGCCGTTTTAAAGGAGTATATATCATGCTCATTCGGTTAAATGGAAGAGGAAAGAATCAACAGAACGGCAGGGGTAAAGGATTGTCAGAGCAGAATTCAGTCTATCAACAGCGTATTGTCGATTTAGAAAATGAACTCAACGAAGTGAAACAAAAGGAGCAAGAAGCAAGGGCTCAATTATGGGAAGAACTGTATCGACCCTCTGTGAAGCCGGAGTTTGCTACGTTGTTTGTGGACAGGGACATGAATATTCGCTTTAAAATTCCTACATCTGCCTCTTTATTCACTTCAGCTCAAAGCCGGCCCCAGCAATCCTTTCAGTCGATGGCTAAAAAGCTCACACAGGAAAGGCTGTATGATGATATTCAATCCGTCATATCGGACAGGCATGTCATCGAACGTGAAATTAAAACGAACGAAGGGGAGCAATTTACCGTTCATATGACACCTATTTATGATCAGGATCATGAGGAAGTAGCGATGACATGGATTAAGATGACGGAAATGACGAAAATCAAGCAGGCGCTTCCTCTTGCAGTGACAGCACTTGATAACAGCCATATTCATATTGTTGTCGCAACAGAGGAAGGCACCATCCAATACGTAAATCAGCGCTTTTGTCAGTTTGTACAGCAGCATCAGTATGATCTCATCGGCAAAGATATTTTTTCTGTCTATCATTCGTTGTGTCAATGTGATGATTTAGTGAAGCAATGGGACGTTTGTTTAAGAGAAGGAAGCTGGATAGGTGAGCTTTACTTTCAGGATTTATCAGGGTGCGAACGATGGGAGAGAGTTTCTTTACACCGAATTGATGACAAGGACAAAATGCAGTCAATCGTGATGCGTCTTTCGGAGGATATTACAAATCAAAAGCAGTCAGAGAAAATGCACATAAAGTCCGAAATGCTTTTGGCAGTTGGACAGCTTGCAGCGGGCATTGCTCATGAGATCCGCAATCCGCTTACGTCATTAAAAGGCTTTTTACAGCTGATGATTCAAAGTAAAAAGTACCAAAAGGATTATGCAGGTGTAATGATGTCAGAGTTTAATCGACTCGAGGCAATTATTAACGAATTCATCATGCTCACTAGAAGCAAATCTGTGAAATTTGAGCCAGTACATGTCAACGTTCTGATCGAGGAAGTCATTATGGTCGTTGGATCCCAGGCGGTATTAAAAGGAGTGTCCATTCAAAAGGATCTTTCTCCAGCGCTGCCAAGCATTCAAGGCATACCAAATGAATTAAAACAAGTTTTCCTTAACATCCTTAAAAACGGTATAAAAGCAATGGATGGCGTGACAGGTGTCATCCAAGTGATCTCAGTACTGAAAAATAATCAAATGATGCTGATATTTGAAGACCAAGGAAAGGGCATATCAGAAGACGAAATGGGAAAACTGGGCGAGCCTTTTTATAAAACGAAAGAAAAAAGAACAGGCCTTGGATTGATGCTGACAATTAAAGTCATTGAAAGTCATGGTGGAACCATTCGTTTTGAAAGTAAAAGCTTTGAGGGAACACGGGTGATTATTACGTTTCCAATGAGTAAAAAGAGATAACTTTTACAAGAAATCCATTCAGCATCAATATTTACTTTGTACACTATGAGAGATAAAGTTAAAGGGGAGAGAGCCAATGAAACGTAATCAATCAATTCGAACGATCTGTTGTTTGGTTTTGGTGATATTTAGTCTGCAATCCTTACTGCCTAGCATGATGACAGTAAAGCAGGTCAGTGCATCTGAGAAGAAGGAAACTGTGTGGAAACAAAAGAAGCCAATGAAAATCCAAAAAGCCCGTGAGCTGATAGGAGAGACGGTAACGGTGAGCGGAATTGTGACAGCAGATCAGTCCGCTATTGGAAATGGAAAACTATCCACGTATATTCAAGACAAAACAGCAGGCATCAATATTTATTCCTCGCAGCCCAAACATTTCCCAGAATTGAAAGCCGGTATGAGGGTGACGGTGACTGGCAAGGTAACGTCTTATAAAGGGTTGATTGAAATTGTGCCATCTCAAGATCGGCTGAAGATAGATGCTATCCATCAACCATTGCCAGCACCGAAGCGCGTCTCCATTAAACAATTGGAAACCGATCATGCAGGTAAATATGAAGGAAGACTTGTGAAGGTAAAAGGCTACGTGGAATCAAAACCGAAGCAGCCTGCTGCCGGTGGATACAATGTGGTCTTGATAGATAAAAAGTATCGCAGTACTGTCCTTAGAGTCATGGTTGATACAGTTGCAATTGATCAAGTCAAGATGGGGAAATGGTATGAGTTTACAGGAGTTTTAAGCAGGTACGACACGCTGCAGGTGCTTCCAAGACATGAGGCTGATATCAAACTGCTGAAACGTCAGCCAAAGCCGCCAAAAATGAAGAAAGAATATCAAGCAACTGTTGACCGTGTTGTGGATGGAGATACCATTCATTTAAAAAACCCTGTACTAGGTACAACAAAGGTGCGCTTTGTCAATATGGACACGCCTGAAACCTACCACAATCCAAAAAATGAATTAGATCAAAACCAACTGCGTTTTGGAAAGCAAGCGACAGATTATTTAAAAACACTACTCTCAAGCGGTGATAACGTCACATTAAGCATTGGCCCTAAAGCAAAAGATGGCTATGGGCGTCTTCTAGCTCAAGTGAAAACAAAAAAAGGGATCAACACGAATTTAAAGCTTGTGATAGAAGGATATGCCACTACTTATTTCATCTGGCCTGTTGGAGATAAAAAAGACTACAACATGTTCCAACAAGCAGTAAAAGAAGCGAAGAAAAAAGGGCTGGGTATTTGGAATGAAGCGGACCCCCTGCTAGAACAGCCGTTTGAATTTAGAGCACGCGAGCAGAAAAAAGGACTTACACGTTATGTTGGTGATTCATCTGCAAAAACCTACGTAGCCCCTGATAGATGGAAAGAGATAGAGGTAGATAAACGTGTCTTTTTTGCTTCTAAAGAAGAAGCAGAGCAGGCAGGGTATCAGCCGGCAGAAGAGTCGGGCGAATTACCATTCATCATTTTAAGCATAAATGATTTACATGGAAAAATTGATCAACAATACAAGCTAGATCTGAAAGGGATGGCAGTAAACGAATGAACGGACGAATGGATTATGTGGCTTATATGAAAAAACATATACGATTACTGTCCATGTAGGGAATATGATTGGTGAAGCCCTATCTTCTCTTCTTCAAGATGAACCAACTGTGGAATTCATGGAGAACATTGGATTTGATGTCGGCACAGTCGGAAACCGTGAATTTGATGAAGGAGTAGACGAGTTATTACGTATTTTAAAAGACGGAGAGCATCCTAAAGACACAAAAGGGTATGACAGCCAGAACAATTAATTCGCTTGTTTGTGCGAACTGTGAATACAAGGATTCTGGCAAACCCCTTTTACCTACCTATGAAATCAAGGATGTCAAAGGAATCCCTGAGGCATTTATCGGTGTAGTGACCTAATCTGCCGCAGGAATGGTGATGCCAGAAGGGATTAAAAACATTCAGTTTACATTAATATTCAGCCATTCGGCAATGTTTTAAAGCTTGAGATTAAGGGGAAGGACTTGGTGATATCATTGAAGCCTAAATATCTCCTCAATTTGGTCCAGATTATAGTATTTCTGATCCGTTAACATATAAAGTAGTCGACTTGAAGCTGTCAGATGGTTCTCCAGTTGCTTTCGATCAATCGTATACACTCACGGTGAATAACTTCATAGCCACTGCAACTGAATAAGCCGACTAGGGAAAATCCTGAAACCGGCCCTGAAGGTATAGAAGCAACCGTCGCCTTTGTTAAAAGTTTTGAGGACGCTTCTATTGTGTATCAAAACGAAGGTCTAATGCAACAAGCAAAACAAGAAGAAAGGCAGCAGCAAGCTGAAGGCGCATCATCTAAGAAAAGTGTAATTATTTATAAAACGAAGGAGTTTAAGCATGAAAAAGTGGCTTGCACTTACTGTAATGACAGCAGGTATTGCGCTGCTAGGCTGGGGAATGTGGCAAATCGCCTCTACTCATCTTCAAACAGCACAATCATTAGAGGAAGCGAAGAAGGTCATAGCGGTCGATCAAGGGATAACAAAGAAGCAGTTTGCTCCTAAAGTAGGCAAAGCCTCTGGCATTCTCACGATTCCGAAATTAAAAGCAGACCTTCCTATTGTCGAAGGAACGGATGCGGACGACCTTGCCAAAGGAGTGGGGCATTACAAAGGCAGTTATTATCCTGATGAGCATGGACAAATCGTTCTGTCAGGTCACCGTGACACGGTATTTCGACGGACAGGTGAGCTGGACATTGGCGACCAATTGAAAATTACTGTGCCGTATGGGGAATTTGTTTATGAAATCACTTATACGAAAATTGTGGATCAGCATGATACATCCATTATCACCTTGCAGCATGAAAAAGAAGAGCTGGTGCTGACCACATGCTATCCATTTCATTTTGTCGGTAATGCACCAGAGCGGTACATTATTTATGCAAAAAGAGCATCTGTATAATAAAAAAAGAGATTGTATATGATCAGCAAGCTCTTATTTTATTGGATCATGTTGTCCATTAGTTCGGCCATATCAGGTGGAAGCGGCGCATCTATGGTCAACTGCTCACCTGTCAATGGGTGTTTCATCTCTACTTGTTTGGCGTGAAGGGCACATCGATTGATACGATCACGCAGACCGCCGTATAATGTATCTCCAGCTAAAGGATGCCCGAGGCTGCTAAGATGGACACGAATTTGATGCGTTCTTCCCGTCTCTAATTGAAGCTGAACGGCTGTCATCTGAACGTGTGTATTTAAGCCAATGACTTGAAAATGAGTAACGGCGTTTTGGCCATTAGGGGAGACTCTTCGTCTGACTGCATGGTGTTTATTGCGGCCAATTGCCGCATCGATGGTTCCTTTCTTTTTCTTAAACAATCCTTCTGTGATGGCGATGTAAGTTCTGGTAATCGTTTTTTTAGAAAGCATTTGATCAAGTATAGCATGCGCTAACCTGTGTTTTGCAAAAATAACTGTGCCGGTTGTGTCTTGATCTAGCCTGTGGATATGTCTCACCCGCTTTTCTTCCCCATTAGCTTGAAAATGAAATGCGACAAGATTGGCAAGTGTGCCAATTTGCCCTTTTTTATTCGGGTGCGTCGGTCGTCCAACTGGTTTTTGAACAATTAATAAATGCTCGTCCTCAAACAAAATCTCTAATTCACCGTACTCTGGCGTAACATCACTTTCTTCCGTTTCAAATAAATCGATGATGATCTGGTCACCTGTACTGACTTTTACCGCGTGATGGGCAGGCTTTTGATTTAAACGTATTTTTTGGTGCTCCATCCAAAAATGGGTGATCGGTTTAGAGGCAGACACTTCGGCTTTTAAAAAATGACTTAATGAAGTGTTATGATAACGATCATCTACTTTTAGTGAGAGTGTATGTCCTTTTATGGTCATGATTTCCGTTCCTCTCTTTGGGTTTATATAGGAAACACTTACCTTGGCGAATGCCTTTTTTTCTGTGCTATTCTGAATGGAGAAATAACGACAGAGAGGTAGATGTCACGTGAGATTAATGAAAGCTGCTACAGACCTTCAGGAGCAGGCAATTGAAGAAATATCAAAGGAGTTTGAAGATCTTTTATCCCATTTTGTAAAGGGAGAACAAAAGGAAGCCCGTCAAAAGGAGCGACCGCTTACATTCATTGATGGAGTATATAATGGTACAATGGATGATGCTTTTCGTATTTTATCAGGCCTTCAGCTTGTACATATCATTATTTTAAAGCCTAAACGTCATATAACAAAACAAGATCGTGAGTTATTCGCGCGGAACCGGGAACAAGTCAATGCGTGCGGCTTCTTTTTTCCATTTGACTTAGACGATTTTGAGAGCCGTCTCCTTCAAAATGCGTAAAAGTTGGTGTGAACTTCCTTGTTAACTTACAGGGCGGCCGCACATACTATTTTTAAGGAAACGGAGAAACCTTCATGATCCTGTAATACCAAACCCGCTCTTTTTCACCATTATATATTCTCCACGAATCGGAGCGCTTGGATCTCTTGCAGAATGAATCGAACATGATAGGAGCCTGACAAAACGTTGCAGGCTCCTTTTATACATAATCATTTTAGCAGACATTCATCTTTGAAAGTCAATTTTATTCACGATATGATAGCAGTGAGTATCATTTTAAGACTTTTGTAAAAAGGAGTGGCGTCGTTGGTAAAGGCGATTATATTTGATTTTGACGGTTTAATTTTAGATACAGAAACACATGAATATGAAGTTCTGAAAGAAATGTTTAAGGAGCATGAATCAGAACTGCCTCTTTCTGTCTGGGGCAATGTCATTGGGACGCAGGCAGGATTTAAGCCATTTCAATATTTGGAAGAGCAGTTAGGGAAAACGTTGAATCATGAGGCACTCACAGCGGACCGACGTTCACGTTTTCAAAAGAGAATAATGAACGAAACAGCAAGACCAGGGGTAGAGGCTTATTTAGAAGCAGCAAAGGAGCTTGGAATTAAGATTGGTCTGGCCTCTAGCTCAGACTATAAATGGGTATCTGATCATCTGAAGCAAATTGGTCTTTTCGATTACTTTGAATGTATCCGCACGTCAGATGATGTGAAAGAAGTTAAACCAAATCCAGAACTTTATTTGCAAGCAGCAAGCTGCTTAGGTGTAGAGCCGGAAGATTGTGTGGCATTTGAGGATTCTGTGAATGGTTTAGTCGCTGCCAAACGATCAGGCATGCAATGTGTCATTGTCCCAAACAAAGTGACGAGCACCCTACAATTTGAAGAATATGATTACAGATTAGAATCAATGGCTGAAATTGAATTGCTCCAGCTTTTCCATCAGCTTGAAAAAAAGGGTCAGTAAGGGGGCAAAAACATCATGGCAGAAAAACTAGATTTAACGCGGTTTGAAAAAAGAATGGTCATTCGTAATATAAGGGAAGAAGACATTGACCGGATCATTGCTTTGCAAGAAGTATGCTTTCAGGGTATGGACCCTTGGAAAAGAGAACATCTTGAAAGTCATCTCGAATATTTTCCGGAGGGACAGTTTTGTGCAGAATTCGAGGGAGAAATCATCGGCTCTTGTTCAAGCTTATTAATTAATTTTGATGAATACGATGATCGGCATACTTGGCAGGACATTACAGATGATGGGTACATCACAAACCATAACCCTGATGGAATGAATATGTACGGAATTGAAGTCATGGTTAGTCCAGAATACCGACGCATGAAAATTGGTCATCGTTTGTATGAAGCAAGAAAAGATTTAGCGAGAAGATTAAATTTAAAAAGCATTATCATTGGCGGACGCATTCCAAACTATCATAAATATCAAGAAGAAATGACGCCTCGCCAATATGTGGAGCAGGTCATGCTGCACCAAATTTACGACCCCGTTTTATCTTTTCAGCTGTTAAATGAATTTAGCCTGATGCGGATTAATCCTAATTACTTGCCTGACGATAAAGCGTCTAGCACATATGCGACGTTAATGGAATGGAACAATGTTGATTATCGCCCTCAATCAAAAAGATATTATAAATCAGCCTTCCCGGTC
The DNA here is from genome assembly GCF_037104745.1 of Bacillus sp. FJAT-53060. NCBI lineage: Bacteria > Bacillati > Bacillota > Bacilli > Caryophanales > Bacillaceae > Bacillus > Bacillus sp. FJAT-53060. The sequence goes on along the minus strand of NZ_JBAWSW010000019.1, from coordinate 19,498 downwards.
CGAATATGTGTGATTCAATATGCGATGAAACAAATTCATTCATTTGAGGAATTTATGAATCAAGTGGAATATTACGTAGATGTCGCATCAGATGCGTCAGCTGACTTTGCCGTTTTTCCAGAAATTTTTACAACGCAGCTGATGTCTTATTTAGAAGAGAGATCACCAAGTCTTGCGGTGCAACGGATCACTGAATATACCGAGGACTACATTAATTTGTTTACAGATCTCTCTGTGAAGTACAACATTAACATCATCGGTGGTTCCCACTTCGTTGAAGAGGAAGGGAAAATCTATAATATCGCCTATTTATTTAGACGTGATGGAACCATTGAAAAGCAATATAAGCTTCACATCACCCCGAATGAAAGAAAATGGTGGGGAATTTCAAGCGGTGATCAAGTGAGGGTGTTTGATACAGACTGCGGCAAAATTGCGATCCAAATTTGCTACGATATTGAATTCCCTGAGCTTGCTCGGATTGCTGCTGACAAAGGCGCTAAAATTATTTTCACCCCTTTTTGTACAGAAGACCGCCAAGGCTATTTAAGGGTGCGTTACTGTGCGCAGGCTAGAGCGGTTGAAAATCAGATTTATACGGTGATTTCTGGAACTGTCGGAAACCTTCCACAAACAGAAAATATGGATGTCCAATATGCACAGTCCGCTATTTTTGCACCATCTGACTTTGAATATGCAAGAGATGGCATTGTCGGTGAGTGTAATCCAAATATTGAAATGGTCGTCGTCGGTGATGTCGACTTAGAAATTTTAAGAAGACAGCGGCAAGATGGTACTGTGCGTCAATTAAAGGACCGACGCAGAGACGTGTACCATATCGAATATAAGAAATAACCAAAACAAGTGCCTCGTTGTAAGAAAAACTTGCAAATTTTTCATGCTTTTCCTGCCTGCAATAACTTCTTTTCCTGTTTTTGAAAAGTTCAACGTTTTGTTTAATGGTGTCATTGATTGAAGGACGCTGAAAGTCACTATGTGTTGTTACCTGCTTTTTTTGAACAGGTACAGCAGCATCAGCTGTCTGTGTAAATGGTAAAGCGAATAAAATGACTATAGAGGAGAGGACCAAAGATTTTGTGATTGTTTTCATTTAAAAAACTCCTAGTTTTTTTAGTATTGTGTTTCGAGATTTATTATATATTTTTTTAAATAAGGTAACGATTTTAACCGCTTATTTTTTATGTGCAAGGGATGCCGAAGCAAAAGACGAATATACTGAAAGGAGATCATATGTTCAAAAAGGAGAGGAACATGGGGCGACAATCTAAACATCTGTATATCAATTTGCCGGTAAAGCATGTCAAGGAGTCAAGGGCTTTTTTTGAGCAACTGGACTTTCATTTTCATCAGCAGTTTACGAATGATCAGGCCGCTTGTTTGGTCATTGATGACACGGTCACTGTTATGCTGTTATCTCTTAAGCATTTTCAATCCATTTCAGAGAAACAATTGGTGGATGCAAGGCAGGCATCAGAGATGATTATCTCCTTGCAGGTGAATTCAAGAGAAGAGGTCGATGAGCTGGTGGAGCAGGCAATCGCAGCAGGCGGTTCACCGTTTAAGGAAAAGCATGATCTTGATTTGATGTATGGATGGAGCTTTCAGGATCTTGATGGTCATTTGTGGGAAGTGTTCTATATGGATGAGGAGAGAAGCGACCTTTTATAAGGGTGCTTCTTTTTTATTGTTAATCAGTGGTATGATAATGAGAAAATGAAAAGAATAAGGAACTCTTCTAAAAAAGGAAAGTAGGTGCAGCATGGAGTTTTTACTAGTCTTAATGCCAGTGTTCGGAATTTTCCTTATAGGGTATATCGGGCAGAAGGCAATTGGTTTTGACATACATACGCTCTCATCAATGTCTTTATATTTAATGTCACCGTTTCTTGCGTTTGAAACCTTTTATCAAAATAAAGTATCGATGGACTATGTGTACTTATTCATTTTTGTCGTAGGGCTCTGCCTTTCACTTGTTTTATGTGTCTTTATTTTATCTCGTATTTATGGTTATTCGAATGAAACATATTGTGCAATGGTTTTGTCGTCATCATTTATGAACAATGGAAATTATGGTACACCCGTTGTGTTGCTTGTCTTTGGAGCAGCTGGTTTAGATATTGCGATCGTTTTGATGGTCCTTCAGCAGCTTGTGATGAGTACAATTGGCATGTATTATGCAGCGAAGGGAGGAGAGGATGCAGGAGATCTAAAGGTCGTTTTGAAAAAAGTGCTACGCATGCCGGTTGCTTACGGGGCGCTCATCGGTCTATTATTTCAGTTCATTGACCTTTCATTACCTAAAGAGCTCATGACGGGTGTTCAGCTCGTTGGGGATGCCGCTATACCGACGATTATGCTCATTTTAGGCATGCAGCTTGCTGTCATTTCTTTTAAACAAGTGGATTATCGCAATATTTCCTATGCCGTGCTGTTGAAGTTATTTATTTCACCAATGATCGCATTCGGATTTACGCTCATTTTACCGGTAGATGATTTAGTGAAGCAAATTATGATCTTAGTTGCAGCTATGCCAACAGCAGCGAATACAACGCTGATGGCTGTTCAATTTCGAACGAAGCCTGAGCTTGTCTCAAGCACGACTTTTCTTAGTACGATCTTAAGTATCGTCACTTTACCTGTTTTATTATGGTTTTTATCCATGCACCCTCTGGGATAGGGGACGGCAAACAAAGGGGGACATATGAATGAATACAGATGTCATTTTCAAGTGAGTAATGTGATGAAAACGAAGCATTTTATGCATGTGAACATATTAGCTAGGGTAATGTGCTGTTTCCAGGTTAAATGGCTACATGTGTTAATGAGCTTTTATTGACCCCTCATCCGCAAATGGATATTTTGGATCAAGTATATCAGCACTTGAGGGTGATTCTTCTAAGCAAACGGAAGAGCTTGTCATGAGCTACTTACAGCATGCTTCATTGCCAAAAGGAGACGAAGTGTCTCAAAAGCAAGAAAGGCAGAGAATTGGAAAGAGCATGCGGAGAAGGCAGCAAACGAAATTAGACAACTATATGATCGGGAACAGCTTCATGGAACAGTCATCAATTTTGGGATTGGTCAATATTGTGAGCAGTTTCAGCATAGGAGAACAAGCTTTCAAGCACCGAAATGCCAGGCGCTTGAATTTGAGATCCTCGCTTATGAATTTCTGCAAGGAAATCGTCATTAACTAGCTTTGTTAGATTTGCCAAGGCAACAAACGATCTGTCTAATGTGGTCTGCCCAGCCCTTGGATCTCTTTAACAGGTGGTCTTGATTCAGTTTCATATGTCTCACTTTTCATCCATATAATGAATGGAGAGACAGTGTACTGACCTGTCTAAGCATTTTTAGTGATGAAAACGGGTACGTGGGGGCGTGGGAAGATGAAAATACATGAGCAGGCTCAAAATCTTCAGGAAAAAGACGATCAGTTGATCTGGCATCATATGAAAGGGAAAAACAAGGAAAATGAAAGCATGGTTATTCACGAGGCAGACGGCGCATGGGTGACAGATATTCATGGAAATCGATATTTAGATGGCATGTCAGGACTTTGGTGTGTGAATGCCGGATATGGCCGAAAAGAGCTTGCAGAAGCGGCGTATAAGCAATTAATTAAGATGCCTTACTATCCGCTTACACAAAGCCATGTACCAGCGATCAAGCTGGCTGAGAAGCTCAATGAATGGCTTGGCGGTGACTATGTGATCTTCTTTTCCAACAGCGGTTCTGAAGCCAATGAGGCCGCATTTAAGATCACAAAACAATATCATGCGCAAAAAGGAGAGAGTACACGCACAAAATTCATCTCCCGGTATCGGTCGTATCACGGCAATACTGCAGCAGCTCTTGCGGCAACGGGTCAAGCGCAGCGCAAATATAAATATGAACCATTAGGACAGGGCTTCATCCATGTCGCTTCACCTGATCTGTATCGGTACCCTGAGGATCAAGAGAATTTGGCAAGTGCTACGGCGATTGATCAAGTGATGACGTGGGAATTAAGTGAGACTATTGCTGGGGTCATCATGGAGCCGATTATTACGGGAGGCGGTATTTTAATGCCGCCAGAAGGGTATTTGAAAAAGGTAAAAGACATCTGTGACGCGCATGGAGCGCTCCTCATCGTGGATGAAGTGATATGCGGCTTTGGCCGGACAGGAAAGCGATTTGGTTTTATGCATGAGGAAGTAAAGCCGGATATCATCACAATGGCGAAAGGGATCACAAGCGGCTATTTACCGCTTTCTGCAACGTGTGTCAAGCGGGAAATCTATGAAGCCTATGCAGGAGAAGATACGTATGATCGGCTGCGTCATGTGAATACATTTGGTGGTCACCCAGCTTCCTGTACGGTTGCGCTTGCCAACCTTGACATCATGGAAAACGAGCAGTTGGTTGAGCGCTCCGAAACACTTGGTAGAGACATGCTTGATCGTTTGCAAGCGTTAAAAGCGCATCCATTTGTCGGTGATGTCAGAGGAAAAGGATTGCTGTTTGGCATTGAGCTTGTGCAGAATCAGCAGTCTAAAAAGCCAGCTAATCCAAGTGTTGTTGGTCAATTGATTGCAGAATGTAAAAAACGCGGGCTGATCATTGGGAAAAATGGAGATACGGTGGCTGGCTATAATAACGTTGCTCAGCTTGCACCACCACTGAGTATCACAGATGAAGACGCTGCATTCATCATCAACACCTTAAAAGAAAGCATGGCACAGCTATAGCAGAGAGACTTCTCTGCTTTTTTCTATAAACGAAAAGCCTATTCATTAGACAAAAGATCTCTTACTCAAGTTGCTAGGTCAAATCGACAATGGGCACACTAGGTGTATTGAAAAAAAGAAGATATTCTATTACTGTAGGAGAAGTGAACCAATACAATTTAGAAGGAGACGGCATATGAGTTTTCATGATCAACCCATTCTACCTGCTGTTCGCAATATGAAGCAATTTGAGGAATTTTTAAAAAATCCATTTACATATGGAGTCTTACTGGATGTTCACTTAGGCCGGCTTAAGGGCATCATGAATGAGGCAAATGCACATCGGAAAAAAATGTTTGTCCATGTCGATTTAATTCATGGGATCAAACACGATGAGTATGGAACGGAATTTATATGTCAGGAAATGAAGCCGGCAGGAATTATTTCTACTAGGTCTTCTGTCATAGTAAAAGCCAAGCAAAAAAAAGTAAATGCCATTCAGCGAATGTTTTTACTTGATACAAGTGCAATGGAAAAAAGCATGGAGTTTGTTGGGAAACATCGTCCAGATTTTATTGAAGTATTGCCAGGTGTCGTGCCCGATTTAATTACAGAAGTGCGCAAAAGAGCGGGAATACCAATATTTGCAGGAGGATTTATCAGGACAAAAGAAGATGTGGAAAGAGCGCTTGAGGCAGGAGCAACAGCTGTGACGACGTCGAATACAGACCTTTGGAAAGCGTTCCAAAAGTGAAAAAGATAAATGTGAAAATTGATTGACAACGTTTTCACACTCTGATACTATAGCACTAAGTTAATATCATGTGATGGAGAAATGGAGATCCACAACAGCGCTTTACTAGGTGACAAATGACCCTGATGTAAAGTATGTTTGTTGTGGGTCTCTTTCTTTATCTTTTCAACACATTCATAGGTTTGGCAATTGAACCAGAGGAGGAATTTTTATGACACCATTTTGGGGTGAAGTCGTAGGTACAATGCTACTCATTATCTTTGGAGGCGGTGTGTGTGCGGCCGTAAATTTAAAGAAATCGCTCGCATATCAGTCCGGCTGGATTGTAATCGCTTTCGGATGGGGATTTGCAGTAGCCATTGCAGCTTATGCAACTGGTGGAATTAGCGGTGCACATTTAAACCCGGCCCTAACAATTGGTCTTGCTCTAGAAGGAAGTTTTTCTTGGGCTGATGTTCCAATGTATATTGTCGGTCAAATGCTTGGGGCATTACTCGGAGCTATTATTGTCTTTTTACATTACTTACCACACTGGAAAGCAACAGACGATCCAGGTGCAAAACTAGGTGTTTTTTCAACTGGTCCTGCGATTCCGCATACCTTTGCAAACGTACTCAGTGAAGTGATCGGCACGTTTGTATTGGTTGTTGGGATCTTAGCGATTGGTGCAAATAAATTTGCAGACGGGGTGAACCCGCTGATTGTTGGTTTCTTAATTGTAGCGATTGGTCTTTCTTTAGGTGGAACAACGGGTTATGCGATCAACCCTGCACGTGATTTAGGGCCGAGAATTGCACATGCGATTCTGCCGATTCCAGGTAAAGGTCCATCGAATTGGAAATATGCTTGGATCCCTGTTGTTGGTCCAATTTTAGGCGGCGCATTTGGCGGTGTTTTCTACAATGCAGCCTTCAAAGCGAATGTCACGCCAGCCTTTTGGATTGTAAGCGTTATTTTAGTTGTGGTATTGTTAGGAATCCATTTCTCTACGAAAAGCCACACAAACGCTGTAAATGAAAGTATGTAAGGGGAGGAAAACACGATGGCAAAAGAAAAATATATTCTCGCATTAGATCAAGGGACAACGAGCTCAAGAGCGATCTTATTTGATCAAGAAGGCAAAATTGCTCATACAGCACAGAAGGAATTTAATCAGTATTTTCCGAACCCAGGCTGGGTAGAACACAATGCAAATGAAATTTGGAGCTCTGTTCTCTCTGTGATTTCAACGGCTCTGATTGAATCAGGAATTGAAGCAGATCAAATCGCAGGTATCGGGATCACGAATCAGCGTGAGACGACTGTTGTATGGGATAAACACACAGGGGCACCAGTTTATCATGCCATTGTGTGGCAGTCTAGACAAACATCTGGCATTTGTGAAGAGCTGAAAGCACAAGGACACAATGATACATTCAGAAATAAAACAGGACTTCTCATCGATGCTTATTTCTCAGGTACAAAAGTAAAATGGATTTTAGACAATGTAGAAGGAGCACGTGAGAAAGCGGAAAATGGCGACTTGCTGTTTGGCACAATCGATACATGGCTCATTTGGAAAATGACGGGCGGTAAATCTCACGTTACAGATTACTCTAATGCGTCAAGAACACTAATGTTTAACATTTACGATTTAAAATGGGATGAAGAATTACTTGATATTCTAGGCGTACCTGCTTCTATGCTGCCAGAGGTCAAACCATCTTCACACATTTATGGTGAAACGACGGACTATCACTTCTTCGGGAAAAATATCCCGATTGCAGGAGCGGCGGGAGACCAGCAGTCTGCTTTATTCGGTCAGGCTTGCTTTGAAGAAGGAATGGCGAAGAACACATATGGTACAGGATGTTTCATGTTGATGAATACAGGGGAAAAAGCAATTAAGTCGGATCATGGATTATTAACGACGATTGCATGGGGCATTGACGGAAAAGTTGAATATGCTTTAGAAGGAAGTATTTTTGTTGCTGGTTCAGCAATTCAGTGGCTGCGTGATGGACTGAGAATGTTTAAAGACTCGAAAGACAGTGAAGCTTATGCAGAGCGCGTAGAGTCAACAGACGGCGTATATGTTGTTCCGGCATTCGTTGGTCTAGGCACACCATACTGGGACAGTGATGTCAGAGGCGCTGTATTCGGATTAACACGCGGTACTTCTAAAGAGCACTTTGTCCGTGCAACGTTAGAGTCACTTGCTTATCAAACAAAAGATGTTTTAGATGCGATGGAAAAGGATTCAAACATCTCATTAAAAACATTGCGTGTTGATGGCGGAGCTGTGAAGAATGACTTCTTAATGGGCTTCCAAAGTGATTTGCTGGATGTACCAGTAGAACGTCCAGAAATTAATGAAACGACGGCACTCGGTGCGGCCTATCTTGCGGGAATAGCAGTTGGCTTCTGGAACGACCGTTCAGACATTGCAAACCAATGGAACCTTGACAAGCGCTTTGACCCTAAGATGGAAGAGGACAGCCGTGACTCGTTATATAGCGGGTGGAAAAAAGCTGTAAAAGCAGCTCAAGCTTTCAAATAAACAAAGAGTATGGTATACTCCAAGTAAGTTAATAGAACGGTTGGAGAACTGGAGAGACCGCAGACACTGAAGTGTAGAAATACGCTTTGGGTGTTTGTGGTCTCTTTTTCTTTACCGTATAACATGGGAGGAACAAGAGATGACTTTTTCTAGCTTAGAAAGAGAACAAATGCTGCAGGAAATGACAAAAAAACCATATGATGTGTTTATCATTGGTGGGGGTATAACAGGCGCTGGAACAGCACTTGATGCAGCTTCACGTGGGATGCGTGTTGGTCTTGCCGAAATGCAGGATTTTGCGGCAGGTACGTCTAGCCGCTCAACGAAACTCGTGCACGGTGGGCTTCGTTATTTAAAACAATTTGAAGTGAAGATGGTGGCAGAGGTCGGTAAAGAGCGTGCCATTGTATATGAAAATGGTCCGCATGTGACAACACCAGAATGGATGCTTCTTCCGATGCATAAAGGCGGCACATTTGGTAAGTTTTCAACATCAATTGGATTAAGAGTGTATGACTTTTTAGCAGGGGTAAAGCATAGCGAACGCAGAAGGATGCTAAGTGCAAAAGAAACACTTGCGAAAGAACCGCTTGTGCAAAAGGATGGCTTAAAAGGCGGCGGCTACTATGTTGAATACCGTACAGATGATGCACGCCTCACAATCGAAGTCATGAAAGAGGCTGTAAAATTCGGTGCTGAAGCTGTTAATTATGCGAAAGTAAAAGAATTTATTTATGATAAAGGCAAAGTCGTCGGCGTCATTATTGAAGACGTCATGACTCAGAAAACATACGATGTATATGCGAAGAAAATTGTCAATGCGACAGGTCCATGGGTAGATCAGCTAAGAGATAAGGACCAATCAAGAGAAGGAAAACATTTACAGCATACAAAAGGAATCCATTTAGTATTTGACCAATCTGTTTTCCCATTAAAACAAGCGATATACTTTGACACACCTGATAAGCGTATGGTTTTTGCCATTCCAAGAGAAGGCAAAACGTATGTTGGAACAACAGATACGGTGTACAAAAAACAGCTGGAACATCCGCGTATGACAAAAGCAGATCGTGATTACGTCATCCAAGCAATCCAGTACATGTTCCCAGATTTAAACATTACAGAAAAAGATGTTGAATCCAACTGGGCCGGTCTTCGTCCGCTCATTCATGAAGAAGGCAAAGATCCTTCAGAAATTTCTCGTAAGGATGAGGTATGGACATCATCTTCAGGCTTAATTACTATTGCTGGTGGTAAATTAACAGGCTACCGTAAAATGGCTGAGCATATTGTGGATCTTGTACGTGATGGTCTCAAAAAAGAAACGGGAAAAGATTACGGACCATGTAAAACAAAACATATGCCAATTTCAGGCGGCCATGTAGGCGGTTCTAAAAATATGGCATCCTTTGTTCAAGCGAAAACGGCAGAAGGAGCATCTGTTGGTTTAACTGAACCGATTGCTGAAAAACTAGCCGAAAAATATGGCTCAAATGTCAGTAGTATATTCCAACGTGTAGAGCAGCTTCAAGGCGAAGCAGACAAACGAAATATTCCGGCGTATGTACTCGCTGAGCTTGTCTATGCGATAGAAGAAGAACTGGCCGTTACACCTGTTGATTTTTTCTTAAGAAGAACAGGAAGCCTATTATTTAATATCAACTGGGCAAAAAAATATGCACAGCCTGTCGTTGACTATATGGCAGATCACTTTGGCTGGGATGAAGCGACAAAACAAAAACATCAAACTGAATTAGATCAACTATTCCATGAAGCTGTTGTTCCGCTTGATGCCGAATAAAGAGAAAGTCGATCGTGTATCGGCTTTTTTTTTAAATTGTTTTTCGTTTTTTTGATATGCCAATGATATAGCATGACATTAAGTCTGATTCCATATAAAATAACAGTGATGTTATTTTATTGATGAAAAGAGCTGGGAGGACGACCATGAGCTGGAATACGAATTATGAGCGATGGATCCATGAGGAGCAGCTAGAAACTGAACTAAGGGATTGGCTTGAGGCACATCAGGATGATCATCAAGCGCTTGAAGACTGCTTCTACAAAAATCTGGAGTTCGGAACTGGGGGAATGCGCGGAGAGATTGGTGCTGGAACGAACCGAATGAACGTCTACACCGTTCGAAAAGCATCAGCCGGTCTTGCTGCGTATATTGCAAAACATGGAGAGGATGCAAAAAAAAGAGGCGTTGCCATTGCATATGATTCACGTCATAAATCCCCTGAATTTGCGATGGAAGCAGCCAAAACGCTTGGTTCAAATGGCATTCAAACGTACGTATTTGACGAACTGCGTCCGACACCAGAACTCTCCTTTGCGGTTAGAGAGCTGAATGCATTTGCTGGTATCGTTGTCACAGCAAGCCATAATCCACCAGAATATAATGGCTATAAAGTATATGGAGAAGATGGCGGGCAGCTACCCCCATTCGAAGCAGATCAAGTCATTAAAGAAGTAGATGCAATTGAAAATGAACTAGCGATATCAGTAGAATCAGAAGAAACATTGAAGCAAAACGGGTTGATCCACATCATCGGAGAAGAAATTGATCATGCTTATACTGAAAAATTAAAAACCATCAGTGTGCACCCTGAGCTTGCAAGTGAAGTCGATGTCAAAGTGGTGTTTACCCCGCTTCATGGTACAGCGAATAAACCTGTCCGAAACGGGCTGCAGGCTCTTGGATATGAGCATGTGACCGTTGTGCCTGAACAGGAAAAGCCAGATCCGCAATTCTCAACTGTGACGTCGCCAAACCCAGAGGAGCATGCAGCATTTGAATACGCCATCAAGCTTGGTGAAAAGCAAAATGCTGATATCTTGATTGCAACAGATCCAGATGCTGACAGATTAGGCATTGCCGTTAGAAACCATGAGGGAGAATTTACGGTCTTAACAGGCAATCAAACAGGTGCTCTGCTGCTTCATTATTTATTGTCTGAAAAACAAAATCTAAGTCAGCTACCGCCTCGTCCAGTTGTGATCAAAACCATTGTCACAAGTGAACTCGGTCGTGCTGTCGCATCCGCATTTGGTGCTGACACAATTGACACGCTCACAGGCTTTAAATTTATTGGAGAAAAAATAAAACAATTTGATGAGAGCGGGGAATACACGTTTCAATTTGGCTATGAAGAGAGCTATGGCTATTTGATTGGTGATTTTGCCCGGGATAAAGATGCGGTACAAGCAGCGCTGTTAGCCGTTGAAGTCGCTGCCTTTTATAAGAAACAAGACAAGTCATTGTACGATGCACTCGTCGATATTTTTAAGGAATTCGGATTTTACTGCGAGGGGTTAAAGTCATTAACCTTAAAAGGAAAAGAAGGAGCGGAACAGATTTCAGCGATCCTTCATACCTTTAGAACAAATCCGCCAGTTGCCATCGCAGGTCAGCGCATTACTGTCATTGAAGATTATCAATCAAGTCAAAGACGCCTTGTGCCTGAAAAGAAAGAAGAAACCATTCATCTGCCGGCTTCAAACGTACTGAAATATTTCCTTGAAGATGGTTCATGGTTCTGCTTAAGACCTTCTGGTACTGAGCCAAAAGTGAAATTTTATATCGCGGTCAAAGGCACATCTTTGACAGATAGCGAAGAAAAGCTGAAGGATCTATCAGAAGAAGTGATGAAAGTCGTCTACGACATTGTTAGAAGAAACAGCTAAATAAACCAAATTAACAACGCCATCGTGTTATGCATGATGGCTTTTTTCTCAGCCAAAAGGATGAGATAAAATCATCCTTTTTGAGAAAGAGCCAAGAGGATGCTCATGGTATAATCAACGTAATGATAAGAGAAGGCATGGAAATGAAAGATACGCTTCATGAAGTGCTTCATATGCTCATGGAGATTACAGGCTTTCAGACAGCATGGATTTATTTTATAGAGGAAGACGGCTCGTATGAACTAACTGATGGCAGAGGTATCTTTACCTGAAGCACTGGCAAAGGATCGAAAGCAATTGATGTGCCAAAATGATTGTTATTGCATCAATCGATATACTAAGGGGTCACTACAATCAGCCACCAATATCATTAACTGTTAACGAATTGAAACGGTGATTGAGCAAAAGCTTGGAGATACGGAAGGAATTACGCATCATGCAACAGTTCCGCTCAAAGCATGTAAGCGCACGTTCGGTTTATTAAATGTGGCGGCAAAAGGAAAAGTTACATTTACACAAGAAGAGCTGAATTTGCTTGAAAGTATTGCGCTTCAAATTGGTACGGCCATTCAGCGGATGAAGCTTGTGCAAAGTGAACAGCAGCATGCACTACTTGAAGAAAGAAACCGTCTCGCACAGGACTTACATGATTCGGTCAATCAAATGCTGTTTTCTGTGAGTCTTACTGCAAAGGCAGCCCGTCAAATGACAAGCGACCAGAATTTAGGGGAAATGATTGATTTTATTCAGCATTTGTCACAAGATGCACTCATTGAGATGCGGTCACTCATTTGGCAGTTAAGACCAAGAGGACTTGAAAAAGGATTGACAACAGCGATTGAAGAGTATGCACAGCTTTTAGGGCTAAGCTGTACATTATCCTTATCCGGCTGTAGGGAAATGGATCATTCGCGGCATGAGACTTTGTTTCGCGTATGTCAGGAAGCGCTGAATAACTGTCAAAAACATGCGGGAGTAGACAAAGTAGAAGTCAAACTCGAGCAATCAGCAGACACGTTTGATATGAAAATCATCGATTACGGAAAAGGATTTCAGTATGACGAACAAATGAGTCTTCCTTCACTTGGGCTGAAAGGGATGGCTGACCGAATCAAAAGAGCAGGTGGTACATTTTGTATTAATTCTGAGCGAAATAAAGGAACCACCATTCATGTCCAAGTGCCATTTTCTCAAGAAAGGAAGGGGGCTTCATGAGAGTAGTCATTGCAGATGATCATCATATTGTGAGAAAAGGCCTCATGTTTTTTTTTGCAAACACAGCCTGATATTGACATCGTTGGAGAGGCGGTCAAATGGCGAAGAGGCACTTGAGGTTGTCAGACAAACGAAGTCTGACATTGTCCTGATGGACCTATCAATGCCTGTTATGAATGGAATTGATGCAACGAAACAAATGACGATAGAAATGCCGGGGACCCGCATTGTGATTCTGACAAGCTATGCGGATAAAGATTATGTCATTCCAGCTATTCAAGCTGGAGCGAAAGCCTATCAGCTCAAGGATGTAGCGCCAGAAAAGTTGCTCAAAACGATGATTGAAGTACAAAATGGCACCTATCAATTAGATGGTCATATCACGACCTTTCTTGTGCAGCATCTGACAGAACCAAAAGAGCAAAAATGGGCAATGATGAACGAGCTGACCAATAGAGAACGAGATGTCCTATTTGAAATTGCACAGGGCAAAAGCAACAAAGAAATCGCCTCTTCGCTGTTTATTTCTGAAAAGACGGTCAACTTATCAAAGTTAGAGCTGGCAGATCGAACACAAGCAGTGGAATATCAAAAAAATCAGCCGAAAGAGCTGCTATGACAGAAGATCATCATTGAACGTACCAACTTATGTAAAAAGGCCGAAAATCAGCCTTTTTCTTTATGAGTACACCGGTTCTGAATAAACCTTAGAAGCAGCCTCTGAAGCATGGTCAATATATTGCAGAAGCCAGTATAAACATTTTTCAACATCTGCATCGTTCCGGTTAAATTGATACGCATGTAAGAAATGCTCAATATGTTTCGAGAGCAAGTCATCTTTCGTACGTACCATAAGAATAAGTAAATTATCCCACTGCGAACGATGCGTATAATAAAGGGCCTTATCATAATCCGCCACATCCATTAAACCTTCTCCTTTCCCTTGAGAAGTCCTCATTAGTTTGCACGGACCATTTAAACTTTTTCAGGGGAAAAGTTGGTGTCCGCATAAACAGCGTACCGGTAATTATAGGCTGAATAAATGCTCCATGTATGAAAGAGAGTCGTATAGCTAAACCTAATCAAAATATACATGAAAGAGAGAACAATGATATCATGCAGCCGAAATTGTGGATGCTTATTGTAGCAGGAATGCTTTTGCTCGGCAGTCTGATTCACCCTGCATCAAAAGCAGCGGTACAGCCCTTTGAAAATTGGGAAAGACTTGCTTATACAGCCTTGCAAGACGAATATGAAGGTGCCGCTTTAAACGATTACCATTACATTGGACGTACACAAGTGAATGATGAGCAGACAAAAGATGTGTTTCGCGTTACCGTGAAGGAAGGTTCAACACTTTTTGCAGCGCACGCCGAAATTTATTTTCACCCGGTGACCGGCCATTTGATTAGTATCAATGTATTTCGGCTTTAAAAAAGCACCTCTTTTGGAAGAGGTGCCAGCACAAATTCAATTACTTCATGCTTCCTTGAAGGTATGAGCGAATATCCACACTGAGTGAATCCGCTAATCGCTGTCCGTAATCTTCATCTGCACGATAGAAGTTACAGATCGCAAGTAATTTCGTTTTTTCATTTACATCTTTGAGGTCAGCGGTTAGGTTTTTAATCAATGCTTGTTTCTCTTCCTCAGAGTAGCTTCGATATTTTTCCCCAGCTTGTTTGAAATCGTTCGGTTTTTCGATTTTTTGTCTCACCATACGGTCACCATGAAGAACAGGTTCACTTTCTTTGTAGTAAGGGTTTTCTTTTGGCTGATCGTCATAACGGTTTGGCTCATAGTTAATATGTCCGCTTGGACGATTTGTTGTCATAAAGCCATCTTGCTGGTTATTGTGTACAGGCGCATAAGGGCAGTTGACTGGAATGCACATGTAGTTCGCACCAAGCCGATGACGCTGCGTGTCAGGATATGAGAACAGACGACCTTGAAGCAGTTTATCCTCAGATGCTTCAATTCCTGGAACAAGTGCACTTGGCGTGAAAGCAGATTGTTCTGTTTCAGCAAAGAAATTTTCTGGATTGCGGTTAAGTGTCATGCGGCCCACTTTTTGAAGTGGATAATCTTCCTCGCACCACGTCTTCGTTGGATCACATGGATCAAAATCAAGTTCATCATAATCGCTAAGCGGCATAAGCTGAACATATAAGTCCCACGCTGGATAGTTGCCTTTTTCAATGCGATCATATAGATCTCTTGTCGCATGCTGGAAATCGTTCGCTTGAATTTTTGCTGCTTCTTCCATGGATAAATTGCGAATACCCTCTGAAGGTCTCCAGTGATATTTCACATATTTGGTTTCTCCAAATTTGTTTACCCATCTAAACGTATGAACACCAGAACCGCGCATTTCTGCGAAGTTCGCAGGGATTCCTTCGTCAGAGAAAAGCCATGTGAGCATGTGAGTAGACTCAGGTGTTAAGGTCATAAAATCCCAATAACGGTCAGGATCTTGGATATTGGTGACAGGATCTGGCTTGAGAGAGTGAACCATATCTGGGAATTTCAATGCATCACGAATAAAGAAGATCGGCAAGTTGTTACCAACTAAATCATAGTTACCTTCTTCTGTGTAAAATTTGACAGAAAACCCGCGTGGGTCACGCAAAGTTTCAGGTGAGCCTTTAGGATGAATAACTGTTGAGAAGCGGACAAAAACGTCTGTCTGTTTTCCTTCTTCACTTAAGAAGGCTGCTCTTGTATGTTTCTCCATGCTATTTTCTACTTCAAACACACCATAAGCACCGGCTCCTCTTGCATGAACGACACGCTCTGGGATACGTTCACGGTCAAAGTGTGCAAGCTTTTCAATCAAATGATAATCATCAAGAAATGAAGGTCCGCGATGACTAGCTGTTCTTGAGTTTTGGTTATCGCCAACAGGCACGCCTTGATTCGTCGTCAAATTTTTATGATTTGAATTTGTCATTCTTTTCTCCTCCTGTAAACAAAAAAATGGTTTCTAGCAATCTATTTACCCTAATTATATTTAATCAAACATGATATTTAATATTTATTTATAATGATTATAAATAAATATTATTACAAGGAGGTAAAAGGACGAAAGAAAGGGAATTCTTTCGTCTAAAGCAGGAGCTCTCTTAGAGCATCTTTGTTTTGTGTTAAATCTTTTAATGTGTATTGGTCAAGAACGTGTAAATAAGCAGTGAGTGCTTCATGAAGTACGTGTTTTAATGAACAAATCGGGGAGATGATACAGCTGTTTTTCTTTGGATCAAAGCATTCTACCATGACCAAATCATCCTCTGTATAGCGGACAACCTCTCCAATATTGATACTTTCTGGGCTTTTCCCCAGTCTAATCCCACCATTTCTCCCGCGGATCGTTTCCACATATCCGCATTTTCCAAGATGATAAATCACCTTCGTCAGATGATTTTTAGAAATGCCATAAATATCGGCAATCTGCTGAATATTTGACAGTTCATTGTTTTCTCTTGACGCTAAATAAATGAGTACTCTTAAAGAGAAATCTGTATAATTCGTAAGTTTCATTTTGACCTCTAAACCTAATAGAGTTTTGTATCATCGTAACACATTTTAGACAAGAACTGTTGGAGAAAGTTTTAAATGTGACAACATTTAAAACATCTATTATAAATATTGCTATGATAAGCTGTCATCCATTACGATAAAGATGTATTTAAAATACATCTTTTGAAAGAAGGAATGACCATGTTATCCACAGATCAAATGAACGCTATTAAACAATCAGCCTCTATATTAAAAGCCGAGGGAACCAAACTTGTGACTGTTTTTTATCAAAATATGATCAGACAGCACCCGGAGCTACTCAATCAATTTAATAAAACAAATCTCATGAACGGAAGTCAGCCTGAAGCGCTTGCTGCGACACTCTATCAAGCTGCATTGCACATTGACCGATTAGAAGAATTGCTTCCTGCTGTCAAACAAATTGCCCATAAACATGTCAGTGTCATGGTCAAAAAAGAACAATATCCAATCGTCGGATATCACCTCATTGAAGCGCTGAAAGAAGTGTTTGAATTAACAGAGGAGGATGACACATTATTAGCATGGAAGGCCGCATATGACATCATTGCAAATATTTTCATCACCATTGAAGCAGAAATGATGGAAGAGAATGTAAAGAAAACAGGCGGATGGGAAGATATGAAACCGTTTGTGATTAAGAAAAAGGTACAGGAATCTCCATCGCTGATCTCCTTTTACTTAGTACCAGAAGATGAATCAAAACTGCCAATGTATGAAGCAGGCCAGTACATTACAGTACAGGCAGATATGCCAGGAGAAGCCTATATGTGCAGCAGACAATACAGTTTATCAGATCAGCATCATCCATCTTATTATCGTATTACAGTGAAGCGCGATGGGCATGTGTCTACATTTTTACATGATGAAATGGGAGAAGTAGACGTCCTTCAAGTAAGTATGCCTCAGGGGATGTTCTGTTTGGTACAAGACACAAAAGAGCCTGTTTATTTCATTAGTGCTGGCTCTGGGGTCACACCCATGATCGGGTTAATGAAAACAGCTGCTCAAAACAGGCAGCCTTTTACGATGATTCATGCAGATCGATTAGAGGATGTAACCGCTTTTGGAAATGAATTTGAAAACGTTCTAGCTTCAGCTTCTCATGGACGCATCATCTTATGTAATGAACAATTTGCACAACCTAGTAAAGGTGAGCTTGTTGAGAAAGCAGCTTCCCGTATTGACCGTCCATTCCTTCAATCAGTGATTGGAGAAGGGAAAGGACAATTTTATCTATGCGGTTCCCCGGTGTTTACACAGGACATGATTCAAATTCTAAAAGAGCTTGGAATTCCAAAGCAGAATATTCATTTCGAAGCATTCGGCGGGCAATCCATCAAAGAGATCGAAGTTATATAAACGAAAGGTTGAACATCATGTTTTTTTAGGTGCGTTCATATAGTAGGGATAAGTCCGATGAGGAGGGATGGTTTCCTTGAGCGTATCTGAAAAACGTCTTTTACAAAGAGCCATTGATGAAATTACAGAAATTGCAGAAGGATTTGGTCTAGATTTTTATCCGATGAGGTATGAAATCTGTCCCGCGGAAATTATTTATACGTTCGGTGCATACGGAATGCCAACACGTTTTAGTCACTGGAGCTTTGGAAAGCAATTTCATAAAATGAAGCTTCATTATGATTTAGGATTAAGCAAAATTTATGAGCTGGTGATCAATTCAAATCCTTGCTACGCCTTTCTACTTGATAACAATACGCTTGTTCAAAATAAATTAATTGTGTCACATGTACTGGCGCACTGTGATTTCTTCAAAAATAATTGTCGTTTCCAAAACACAAAACGAGATATGGTGGAAAGCATGGCAGCGGCGGCAGAACGGATTAAAGAGTATGAGCATATCCATGGAACAAAAGAAGTCGAATCCTTTTTAGATGCGGTATTGGCTCTGCAAGAGCATATTGATCCGTCACTTGTTCGTTCAAAATTAAGCTGGAATGTAGACGATGAAGAAGAGCCAGAAGAAGATAAGCCAAAACGTCATACGCCGTATGATGATTTGTGGGGGATGGATGAATCGAAGACGAGTAAGAAAAAGAAAACCGTTAAGCAATTTCCGCCAAAGCCAGAAAAAGATATTTTGCTCTTTATTGAGGCACACTCCCGGGATCTGGAACCGTGGCAGCGTGATATACTGACCATACTTAGAGAGGAAATGTTGTACTTTTGGCCGCAACTTGAAACGAAGATCATGAATGAAGGCTGGGCATCGTATTGGCACCAGCGGATTATGCGTGAGCTTGATTTAGATACAAGTGAATCGATTGAGTTTGCCAAATTAAATGCTGGAGTGGTCCAACCATCTAAGACGGGTATCAACCCTTACTATTTAGGGCTAAAGATTTTTGAAGATATTGAAGAGCGTTATGACAATCCATGTGAAGAATTAAAAAAAGCAGGTGTGACCGAAGGGTCAGGCTGCGGCAAAATGTTTGAAGTACGGGAAATTGAATCGGACATTTCCTTTATTCGTAACTACTTAACGAAAGACCTTGTGATGAGAGAAGACTTGTACTTGTTTCAAAAGCAGGGGAGAGATTATAAAGTCATTGATAAAGAATGGAAGGCAGTTCGTGATCAGCTTGTAAGCATGAGAGTCAATGGCGGTTTTCCTTATTTGACAGTGATAGATGGCGACTACTTAAAAAACAATGAACTTTATATTAAGCATTGGTATGAAGGCATTGAGCTCGACCTGAAATACTTAGAAAAAGTGCTCCCGTATCTGTATCAGTTGTGGGGAAGAAGTGTGCATATCGAATCAGTTCTTGAAGGAAAAGAACTGATGTTTTCATACGATGGAAAAGGTGTTCATAGGAAATATCTCGCTTAAAAAAGAGCCAAAAAGATGTCTGTTTTAAGACATCTCAGACCGTAGACAAACCCCACCTTTACTTCAAGTAAAAGTGGGGTTTTCACTTATTTTGATAAAATTTATCAGTTGTCTTACGCTGGACATGGTCCTTTCCATGTCCAGTTTGCTAGCTTTTTGAG